>DASPUC010000016.1 GCA_035623075.1 Nitrospiraceae bacterium
CCATCCTCCACCAAGAGCTTTATAGAGCTGGACGACAGACGTCAGTTGCGCACGACGTGTACGAGCCAATGCAAGCTCCGAATCAAATAGAGCGCGTTGCGCGGTCAACACATCGAGGTAGCTGGCCCGCCCTCCCTGGTAGCGAAAATCGGCGAGGCTGTATGCCGATTGCAGGGCCTTCACTTGCTGTTCGAGCGCCGTCCGTTGTTCTCCGGACTTCTGAACGGCAATCAATGCATCCTCCACTTCCTGGAATGCGCCCAGCACGGTCTTCCTGTATTGGGCCACCGCGGCTTGAGTTTGCGCCTCTGCCGCCTTGACTTGATAACCCAACGCCGACGCATTGAAGATCGGGCCGGTCAACGAGGCAGAGCCTTTAAAGGTGGCGAACGGCCCGAAGGAACTTCCTTGGAATTGAAGTCCGGCTCCACCAATCCCTCCAGTCAGCGCGAGTTGCGGAAACCGGACCGCTTGGGCCACGCCGATATTGGCCGTAGCGGCCGCCAGATCCTGCTCGACTTTGAGAATATCCGGACGCCGTTGGAGGAGGTCGGACGGCAGCCCGGGCGGGACAGTGGGCGGCATTGATTGTTCGGTCAGGTGAAGCCCTCTTGCGACCTCCGCTGGCCTGTGCCCAAGTAGAATGCTGAGCCGATTCTCCGTTTGAACGACCTGTCGCTCCAGGTCGGCCAACTGAGCGGCGGTTCCCGCCCGTTCCGCCTGGAATCGATCGAGATCGAGTTTCGGAATAACTCCCTGCTTGAAGCGAAGTTCCGACAACCGAACTGATTCATCCCACGCCTTAAGAGTGCGTTTGGTAATTTCCACCTCGTAATCCAGTCCCCGCAGGTCAAAGTACGTTTGACCGACACTGCTGACCAACCCGAGGATCACCGCACGCTGATTTTCCTCTTTCGAAAGTAATTGTGCTTTGGCCGTCTCGATCGACCGGCGGATGCGGCCCCAGAGATCAATCTCCCACTTGAGACCGACTTCGGCAGCCTCGTGCGAGAGGCTCAATCCCCCTCCCTTGCCAGGCGTGGTTGCCGGAAGGGCGCCACCAGCAAGTGGAACGACGTTGTCGTTGGTGTTCCGAAAACCGAACACGGATCCCGAGTAACTGAACGAGGGAACCAGATCGAACTTGGCGATCATGACTTGAGCTTGAAATTCTTCGATGTTCGCGGAGGCGATCTGCAAATCGAGGTTTTCTTGCAATGCCGTGCGGACCAACGTCTGAAGCGTCTGATCCTTCAACAGCTCCCACCAGCGCAGGTTCGCGATGGACTCAGCGGTCGTAGGTGTCAAACGCCACGCGTCGGCCTTCGGAGTATCAGGGCGGGTGTAGTCAGGGCCCATCATGCAGGCGGTCAGCAAAAATGCCACACTTGTGAGCACCACCATTATATTGAGGTGGATAGCCCATCCCCCTTCCTGGCGCTTTTCCCGCTCATCTTGCTTCGCTACCATCTCAGTGCCCTCCTCCATAGCTTCCGGCCTCACGTGCATGGGTCGGCGAGAGAGTCGGTTGCGGAACTGGTTGCGGCGGCTGCCCATCGCCCCTTCCCTTCGGTGCCCCTGGAGTGGGTGCGCCTGGTGTCGGTTTTGTGTGGCGTTCACCTCGATGCACCAGGCTCTCGACAACGTAGAACGAGACCGGGATGAGGAATATCGCGATCATGCTCGCGGTCAGCATGCCGCCGAACACGGCGAGACCGAGAAGGACTCGCCCGTGCGCTCCGGCTCCCGTGGCGAGCACGAGGGGCACGACACCGAGGATGAACGCGAAGGCCGTCATCAGAATGGGCCGGAGCCGAACTTGGGCGGCGGCCAAGGCAGCGTCTGTGATGGACTTCCCTCCTTCAAACTCGACTTTTGCAAACTCCACGATCAGGATCGCGTTCTTGGCGGACAATCCGATCAACATCACCAGCCCGATTTGAGTGAACACGTCGTTCTCGCTCGCTTGAGGAGCCGCAAGCTTGAGCAGCCACAGGGCACCGAAGGCGCCGAAGACGGCGATCGGCGTAACGAGAAGTACGCTGAACGGCAACGCCCAGCTTTCATATTGCGCGGCGAGAATTAAGAACACAAACAGCAAGGAAAATCCGAAGATCACGCTGGCCGGCACACCCTCGGCAGCCACCTTTTCCTGGAACGACATGCCCATATAATCGAATCCCATACCGGCCGGCATCGTCTGCGAGAACACTTCCTCCAATGCCTTCATCGCCTGACCGGAGGTGTACCCGGGCGCTGATCCGACGAGCAACTGCGCAGAGCGGTATTCGTTGTAACGCATCGTGAATTCCGGACCGTGGTGAGTTTCCATCGCCACCAGCGTTGACAGGGGAACCATATCTCCGGAGCCGTTGCGAACATAGAATTGCCCGACATTTTCGGCCTGCGTCCGAAACTCGCCTTCCGCCTCCACGTACACCTGCCAGGTACGGCCGAAGCGGTTGAAGTAATTCACCATCACTCCACCCATAAAGGCCTGCAGTGTCTGGTACACATCAGAGAGGTTCACACCCTGCTTGAGCACCTTGTCGCGGTCTACCTTCGCGAATACCTGAGGGACATCGGGAATGAACGTGGTGAGAACCCTCCCGATCTCTGGACGTTTGAGCGCAGCCTCTATGAACTTCTGAGTATTGTCCGCCAGGAACGCGATATCCCTTCCAGCACGGTCTTCCAGGATGAGTGTCACGCCGCCCGAGGTACCGACGCCCGGGATCGCGGGCGGCGGGAACAGGAAGGCTTTGGCTTCGGGCAACTCGGCCAATCGAGCGTTGACATTCTTGAAAATTGACAGGAGCTGCTCATCAGGTTTCTTTCGCTCTTCCCAAGGATCGAGCGTAACGAAGAGGAACGCATTGTAGGTCGTGCTCACCGTACTCAAGAGGCTGAACCCGACGACCGTGGTGGCGTATCTGACGCCAGGGGTGTCTTTGAGGATGGCCTCGATCTCTTTGCACAACTGGTCTGTCCGCTGAAGAGAGGAAGCCTCCGGAAGTTGGACGTTCAGATACACAAAACCCTGGTCCTCCATCGGTAGGAACCCGGTCGGTAATTGTGCCCCGAGCCAGCCGGACATGAGGGCGACTCCGAGGAGAAGCAGCATCGAGAAGCCGGCTTTTCGAATGAGATGGCCACACCAATTCACATACCCGTCGGTCGCGCGTCCGAACCATTTATTGAACCAACCGAAGAAGAGTCCCAGGGGCCCCCTGGCCGGTTTTTTAGGTTTGAGCAGCAGCGCTGACAGGGCAGGACTGAGGGTCAGCGCGTTGAAGGCCGAGATGACGACGGACAGAGCAATGGTAACGGCGAATTGTTGATAGAGCCTCCCAGTTATACCGGGAATGAAGGCGGTCGGCACGAACACGGCAGCAAGGATAAGCGCAATCGCCACCACAGGCCCGGACACTTGTTCCATGGCCTTGAGACTCGCCTCTTTCGGCGACAGGCCGTGTTCGATGTGGTGCTCGACCGCTTCGACGACTACAATAGCGTCATCCACGACCAACCCGATCGCCAGCACGAGACCAAACAGCGACAGCGTATTAATCGAAAACCCGAGCAGCGGAAACAGTACAAAGGTTCCAATAAGCGAGACAGGCACGGCAAGCAGCGGAATCAAGGTTGCCCTCCAGCCCTGGAGGAAGATGTACACGACGATGATGACGAGCACCAGAGCCTCGAAGAGCGTGTGCACGATTTCGTTGATGCCTTCCCGCACAGCCAGCGTCGTATCGAGGGAGGTCACATAGTCGAGGTCTGCCGGGAACCGCGACTTCATCTCTTCCATCAATTTTTTTGCCGCATCCATGGTCTGAATCGCGTTGGATCCAGGCAGCTGATAAATGGCGATGATGGCCGACGGTTTGCCATTCATCCGGCCGATCATGTTGTACATCTGCGCGCCGAGTTCAGCTCTCGCCACGTCCTTCAATCGAACCATGGAGCCGTCCGGATTGGCTCGGATCACAATGTTCCCGAATTCTTCTTCCGTCTCTAACCGACCCTGCGCCCGAACCGTATAGGTAAACTCCTGGCCTGGCGGAACCGGCTCCATACCGACCTGGCCGGCCGGATTGACCGTGTTCTGAGCCTTGACGGCGTTCAGAATCTCCGTCACGGTGATGCCCAATTTGGCGAGCTGGTCCGGCCGTACCCAGAAACGCATCGCGTATTGGCCCGCCCCGAAAATCGTCACCTGACCGATGCCTGGCACACGAGTCATAGGATCGTTGATATTGACGTACGCATAGTTCGCGAGGAAGACCGCATCGTAGGTACCGTTGGGCGAATAGAGAGAAAACAGAGCGAGTGGACTGGTCGTCGATTTCTTGATCGTCACCCCAAAGTTCCGTACATCCTGCGGTAACTGGGACTCGGCCTGCGTATAGCGCATCTGTGCCAGGATCTGGTCGTCATTGGGCCTGGTGTTGATGTCGAAATCCACCCGCAGGGTCATCTGGCCGTTGCTGGCATTGACCGAGTACATGTAGATCATGTTGTCCACCCCGCTCATCATTTGTTCGATGGGAGTGGCAACCGACTTTTCGAGAGCGACAGCGTCAGCTCCGACGTACGTGGCTTGCAGTTGAATTTCTGGAGGAGCGATGTCCGGAAACTGCGCGATGGGCAACTGAACCATCGCGATGACGCCGAGGATCACCATGATGATCGAGATCACCATCGCGACGATCGGACGGTTGATAAAGAATTTCGCCATAGAATTGAGAGATTCGACTCAGCGAGGTCAGCGGAGAGACGTCAGACCCGCGTCAGGCGGCTTTTTCATCCACGGGTTCCTGGAACGGTTTGGGCTCGACCGTCATACCGGCTTTCAGCTTTTGCAACCCTTCAACAACCACACGTTCGCCAGGGTTCAGCCCTTTATCGATGACCCAGAGATTTCCCGCTCGCTCCCCCACTTTGACAGGCCGGATATCCACCTTGTTTTCAGGAGTCACCACCGCGATTTGATAGCTGCCTTGCATCTCCGTCACTGCCCGTTGAGGAACCAAGAGCGCCTTCTCACGCGTCTTTGTGACTGCCCGTACTCGCGCAAATTGACCGGGCCTGAGGACATTATTGGGATTGGGGAAGGTTGCGGCAACCCGAATGGTGCCCGTTTTCACATCTACCTGGCGATCGACCAAATAGAATTGTCCCTTGTGCGGGTAAACCTGTTCACCGCCCAGGATCAATTCGAGCGCTGCCCCCTTGTACTCTCCTCCCGTTTCCCGTTCTTTGTAACGCTGCTGGACTTTTTCTGAAGCTTGAAGATATTCCTGCTCACTAATTGGGAAATAGACTTTGATCGGGTCGACCGTCGACATCGATGTCAGCTCGCTGTTGATATCAATCAGGTCACCGATTTGCGCCTTGGCAATGCCGACCACTCCGTCGATCGGTGCGGTAATCCTGGTCCAACCCAGATTGAGTTTCGCCGTTTCCACCGCCGCTTTCGCAGCCGCCAGGCTCCCTTTGGCGGCGGCGTGGTACTGAATAGAGTCGTCCAGTTCCTTTTGGCTGATGGCTCCTTGTTTGGCAAGCGGGGTGTCACGTTCAACATCCTGCTTGGTCTTGATAAACTGCGCCTCGGCCTTCGCCAAATCTCCCTGGGCCTGATCGAAGGCCGCCTTGAACTTGCTGGGGTCCAGTTCGAATAGCAGATCACCCTTCTTGACGAACGAACCCTCAGTATAGGGGCGTTTGATGAGATATCCGGTGACCTGGGCCCGGATCACGGCATTGACCATGCCGTCCGTTGTCCCCACCCATTCCGAGTGAATAGGCACATCTTTCTGAATGACATCGGCGACTTCGACTTTGATTAATGGCGGTGGCGGTGCAGAGGCGGTTTCGCCTTTGCAATGGACAAGAGCCAACGATAAGAAGCTCAACAACCAGAGAAAAACCATCGGTTGGGTTAGGCCGGGAACGTTGCGTCGACGACCCATCATACTGAGACCTCCAGGGGGTGCGAAGTGTACCTGAATTCCCCCCCAAATTGCAATGAACCAACCTGTGGACAGTTCACAGAGGATGGGTTGCTCGGGACCTTCACCCAGGCAGAGAATCGTAAGGCTATTCCTGAGAGATTGACTGATACTCGAGGAATTACGTTGCCCGCTTGAGGCTTAACATATAGCTGGCGAGGTCCTGAAGTTCCTGATCAGTCAGGGGAAACTTCGGCATAATCGAGCCTGGTGAGACCGACTGCGGATTGCGGAAGTGTTTGAGATGCCATTCTCTATCGGGGCGTTGATCGCCCACATAGGAAAGATCCGGCCCGACAGCACCACCCGTTCCATGAATCCTGTGACATCCGATACAACCAAGATGGTCAACCAAAGCCTGACCGTGCGCCACACCAGGGTCTACTCGCTTCACCGCATAGAGATTCTTTAACGAGATACCCAGCAGTGAAAAGACCGACACCAAGAACAGAACGGCCAGCGCTATGCCCACCGGACGCGAGGCAGGGGCACGCACGGCTTTTTGCCAATCAAGGAAGGGCCAGAGCAACATCACGAGAACGGCCATTCCCGGTAGCACCCAGGTAGCAAACGGCTCCAGCGGCCCATGCACGTGCTTCAGCAGCTCGTAATAGAAGAGAAAGTACCACTCCGGCACCGGCACGAAGCTGGTGTCGGACGGATTGGCCTTGTCGGTCAGGGGGAAGGGAACCAGCACGGCCAGTACAGCCAGCACCCCAAAGACACCCAACATCACCACGGCGTCCATATAAACTTGCCGAGGGTAGAAGGTCTCGCTGCCGGCCGCAGCTTTTGTCTCATCCCAAGGCCCAGCGGGACCCACCCGCCGAAGAATGAAGAGATGAAGCATGATGCCCATGATGATCAGGGCAGGAAGGAAGAGCACATGGACCGCGAAGAATCTAGAGAGGGTCAGCGCTCCCAGCGTCTCTCCGCCGCGCAGGACCTTCACCACGAAATCGCCAACCAGTGGAACCGTCCCGGCCATATTGATACCAACCTGCGTCGCCCAGTACGCAGTCTGGTCCCACGGCAACAGATATCCGGTAAACGCGAATCCCATCACCAGCAGAAACAGTACCACGCCAACCATCCACATCATCTCGCGTGGAGGTTTGAAGGCTCCGTAGAGAAAGACCTGGAGCATGTGAAGACCGACCGCTACGACCATGCCCGATGCACCCCAGTGGTGTAGGCCGCGAACGAACCAACCAAAGGTGACCTGGTTTTCAATGAATTGCACGCTGTCATAGGCATGGTCCGGCGTCGGCGCATAGTAAACAGCGAGAAACATCCCGGTGATGGCCTGGAGGATAAAGAGGAACAGCGTGGCCGACCCGAAGACATAGATCCAGCTCGCCCCGCCTGGAATTGGCTCATTCAGCAGTGAATGTTCCACCGCCTTCAAATTGAGGCGACTGTCCAGCCATTCGTATAACCGGGAAGCCATCAGAACCTCTTGAGTCGAGAGGCGTTAGGCGCGAGGTGACAGCGGTTTCTCCATGCAGGCTGTTCGCCTGTCGCCTCCCTCCTTACGCCTCCCACCTCGCTGCATGCTTGTCATTCGTCACGTGTCACTAGATTTCCATCCTATCGCGCACACCCGACTTAAATTCCTTGTACATCACCAATAGACGCCCGTTTTCAATTTTTGAAGGGAGGTCATCCAAATGACGAGGTGCCGGCCCGGCCAGGACTTGGCCCGTAACATCGTAGACACTACCGTGACAAGGACATTTGAACTTCCGATCAGCCGCATCCCAATGATAGCCGCAGCCTAAGTGCGTGCAGATGGGAGAAAACACTGTCACCCCTCCGTCCGGTTGTTTGACCGCCCAGACGGCTTTGTGCGCCTTCGTTTCGAGATAGCCGTCGTGAATGGTCGCGACATAGTCCAGCTGCTTGGGTTCACCAACCGAGAGCTCGTCTACAGAAGCCACGTCCACCCACGATTGGACACGTCGCTTCAGTGCCGGAGAAATCACATAACCGACTAATGGAACGGCGAGACTCAGACCGATAAAGCCAGCCGCAGCCCTGGTGACCCATTGGAAGAAGCGTCGGCGGGTACCGACAGGGGTCGAGAATCCGGAGATGTGGGAAGGTGAGGGATCTGGAGAAGACATCATGGTCATTGAGTGTCGTTCTTCCCGCGATCAGTTCCTCTCGCACTGTAAAGAGTGCTCTGAGTCGAGTCAAGTACGGGAACCGGAATGATCTCGGCCTCTATCTCTCTGTGCTCTCTATGCAGACGCCCAAACATTTTTATGGAACAACACAGGGTGTCGATGCCGCTGGCAAAACTTGACTGGGTCGGAGATCAAGGATGGGCCGGAACCGTTGGCGTGCGGCGTGATTACGGAGTCTTGGGAACGATCTGCTGCAGTTCGCTCTTGGCCTTTTCTTTCTCAGCACGCTGCTCTTCAACCAATGTGTAGGCCACGTAGTACTTGTAGATGTTGGAAACATAGGTCACCGTCTCCTCGCCGATCCGTTCGCCTGCGATGATCTCGACGTTGTTGAACCAGACGTGTGGATTGAGTCCCCGTTTTTCTGCTTCCTTCCTGAGCTTCTGGACACGTCCCGGTCCGGCGTTGTAGGCGGCAAATGAAAAGAGGAGCTTATTGCGGGCATCCATCGGTTCGTTGGCGAAGAATTCGTCACGCATCAAACTGATGTATTTGACACCTGCATGGATATTCGGTTCAACTTGCGTGATGTCGCCGGTGTTCATCTCCTTGCCGGTTGCGGGCATGAGTTGCATCACGCCGATTGCGCCGACTTCACTCCTGGCGTTCTGATCGAGCAGGGATTCCTGGTACCCCTGTGCCATCATCAATAAATAATCGGTGTCATACTTGGCCCCGTACTTGCGAAAGAACTGAACGGTCGCTTCGAACTTCTTGATCTCGCTTGCTGATGTCGCCGGCTTCACGATCTTGGTACTGCCGGCGTATTTCTTGACCAGTGCTTTCCCGAAGTCTGATTTCTGGCCATACTTTTTGGCAAACACCGCAATTTCCGCTTTGAGCTTTGGGCTGTCTTTACGGATCATCCAGGCGATATCGCCTCCTTCGTTCACGACCACGTCTTCGTGCGCCTTGAGCTTTTTGAAGACTTTTGCCCACAGGAGCGCCTGATATCGATCGACGACGACAATGCCAACGAGGCCGGCATTGACCATCTCCAGCAAGTCGTCGTCCTGAAGGTCCTCCGGAGCAACCTTGAGCAGCACCGGTTGTTTGTGCTCGTCCTTAAATCGCTCGTTGAGCCGTTCCAGATGTGTCCAGAAACTTGACGATTTGCGGACGAAGACTTCCTTACCAGAAAGGTCGTCAACGGAGGAAAGTTCCGGCGATGCCGGTCCCGTCACTACGATTTCCTTGACGCCTCGAAAGAACGGTTCACCAAAATCGACTTGCTCGAGACGTTCTGGCGTAATCGTCAAGATGCCAGCGGCGATGTCGCCTCGTCCTTCAAGCAACCCCGGAATCAGCTCGTCGCGCGATGTCGGGACGAAGACGACATGAATGCGGATATGTTTCCCTTGCGTCTTATATTTCTGGTTGATCTCATTCTCGAATGCCTTGAGGAGTTCGTATTCGGCACCCGTTTGCCTGATCCCGATGAGCCAGTACGATGTGCGAGATGGGGCCACGAGTGCACGAATGACCCGGCGTTGGACCATGCCGTCCAGGTCCCCGGTCCAGGGCTTGAGGACTGGAGCCTGTTTCAGATCATGCTTCTTCGGTGACGGCTGATCCTGCGCGAGGGCGGCGAGTGAAAGCGAAAGCGTCGTAGATAGGCAGACGATGCTCAGAAGAGCAGACTTCATAGATCTTTGCTGGGCGAGCACGATCCAACCCGAGTGAGTTGGATCGCACTCATATCTCAGCTCAGCTCACTTCTAACTCCTTACTTCTCACTTTTCACTTCCCCATTAGGCCTTCGGCTCGACGCAGTTCATCCCCCCACGCCACTGGCACAAACGATATCGAGCTTTTTCGGCCCAATAACGGTACGCCTCCTCCACGTCGTTCCAGGAATTGGTTACGCCGCTCAGACTCTTCGTGCCGCCACGGCGGTCAACCGCCGCAACAAGCAGTGTTCCGGACTCTCCATCCGTCGCCTTCATTTCCACGCTCGCACTACCTGTGAACGCCGATACCCCGGTTGCCATGCTCTTCATGCCGGAAAGCATGCGTGTCTGCGGGATCACGCTTGTCACTGTATCAAGCACGGCATTCGATTCCCCCGCTTCGGTAATGGCCACTTGGGCATGAAGCACGCCCGGACCGCCTTGGCTCGTCATCTCGTAATCTTTTCTGAGTTGTTCGTCGAGCTTCGACCACAACAGCGCTGCCAGTCGCTGCCGGTCTTCGACTGAGACCTCCTTGAGCTGAGAGTCTTTCTGGCTCATCCAGATGGTCACCGGCTCTAGCCAAATCTTCTTGTACTTGCGCCAATCTACATTGGGATTTTTGTAGACCCACAAGGCCGTATTTTCGGCCCCTTGGGCGAACGCGCTGCGTTCCCCCTCCTTTAGCATGGAATAGTCCCCGAGGAAGCCGGATTTCTCCACCGACTTGGCCTCTTGCGTTGAAGCACAGCCCCCAACTCCTAGGACAACACCGAGCAGCACTAGATATGTAATGCGACGCATATCCGCCTCCTTCTTATCGAACAGTACGGAGCCTAGCCCTTACTTCGCAATGCCTCAAGCCTTCGGCTCGACGCAATTCGTTCCTCCTCGCCATTGGCACAATCGATAGCGGAGCTTCTCGGCCCAAAACCGGTAGGCTTCCTCCACATCGTTCCAGGAATTCGTGACACCGCTCAGACTTTTCGTTCCCCCACGCCGGTCGACCGCTTCGAATAGGATGGTACCGGTCTCGGTGTCCACAATTTTGCCCTCAACGCTTGCACTGCCGGTGAATCCTGATACCCCGGTCGCCATACCCTTTGCCCCGGTGAGGAGGCGTGTCTGCGGGATGATGCTTGTGATTGTGTCCAGGACCGCCCAAGACTCGCCGGCCTCGGTGATGGCGACTTGGAGTTGCATCACATCCGGACCCGCTTGTCCCGTCATCTCGTAATCCTTCCTCAGCTGTTCATCGAGCTTCGACCACAAGAGAGCAGTCAGCCGCTGCCGATCTTCGGGGGACACGTCCTTCAGCTGAGAGTCCTTCTGACTCATCCAGATAGTCACCGGGTCCAGCCGAACCTTCTTGTACTTGGACCAATCCGCCGCAGGGTTCTTGTAGATCAACAAGGCCGTGTCGCCGCTTCCTTCGCTGATCGTGCTGCGCTCACCCTCTTTCAGCAGCGAATAGTCCCCGAGAAAGCCGGACTTTTCCACCGACTTGGCCTCTTGTGTTGCGGCACAGCCGATTACTCCACCAAGAATTGAAACCGCCAATAGGCTCACGATGACGCGCATCTCCGCCTCCTTTTCAGATTAGCGTGCGGACGATTCAACCGGACGAACCGTCCCGTATCCTATGATCCCAAGTGCCCAACCTTCAATACACCTCGGGGATAAAGTTCCTTCTTTTTAACGTCGTCTGATCGTCGTATTTATATTTCTTCGAGCGCTTGGGGAGTTTTATTTTCTCTCGTGGCAGTTTTTTGTACGGAATCCGCGACAGCAAATGGGTGATGCAGTTGAGGCGTGCCCGCTTTTTATCGTCCGAACGGACGATATACCATGGCGCGTGTTTCGAATCGGTGGCTTCCAGCATCCGATCGCGCGCGCGCGAGTACTCGTACCATTTCTCGAGGGAGGGCAGGTCCATCGGGCTCAGCTTCCACTGACGCAATGGATCGTCGACTCTAGCCTGGAAACGCCGCTTCTGCTCCTCATGACTCACTTCGAGCCAGTATTTGATCAATATAATCCCGTTTTCCACGATGACTCCCTCAAACTTCGGACCGAGTTCGAGGGAACGCTCGTATTGTTCCTTGGTGCAGAAACCCATGACGTGTTCAACCCCAAGACGGTTGTACCAGCTGCGGTCCCATATGATGATTTCACCAGCTGCCGGGAAGTGCGCCATGTAACGTTGGATGTACATCTGGGTTTTCTCGCGATCGGAAGGAGCTGGAAGCGCCACAAGGCGGAATATGCGTGGGCTCACACGTTCGGTGATGGCGCGTATCGTGCCGCCCTTCCCGGCGCCGTCTCGTCCCTCGAACACGACCATGATCCGAAGGCCTTTCTCTTTCACCCAGGCCTGCAAATGGCATAATTCCGCCTGCAGTCGGCGCAGTTCTTTCTCGTATTCTTTCCGCTTCAGCTTTTTCTTGCCGTTGTCGGCATCCCCGCTATCTTTGTGCGCCATCGAGTCCCCCTTACCCTAGAGATGTCCTGCACGTTTCGCATTTATTTCTGGCCGGTGGAGTATACATATCGAACCGGTCGGCGTACAGTCCTTCCTTCTCACGCCTTAGCTTTCAGATTTCAGCTCTTAGCCTTCACTCCTCCCCTCTCCTTTTTCCTCTCCCCAATTGGGAGAGGAGCAGGTGCGGGCGCCAAGTCGGCAAAGAGCACCACCACAGAGCGCGACTCAGCTCGATACAGATACCCGGGAATCATCGGAGCAGATTTCCACGAAACAATGTCGGTGGGCGAGTCGAGGGCCGTATCGATCCATCGTCGCCATGGATTTGCGCTCCCGTTGTCCACCGGAGGCAATTCGAACTCAAGCGGCTCCCAATATCCGTTCAGGATCACATGGATCAGATGTTGTTCCTTCTTCATCTCCACAGAGAACGCCACGCTGTGCGAATGGGGGTTCCAATCCGGCTGTCCGATTTTGGTGCCGTGCCAGGCCTTATTCGCCTGTGCGATCAGTTCGGTCAAGCTCAGATGCTGACGCTCATGCTCCACATCCCGCAAGATCCGCCTCTCGTTGAGCAACGTCACGAACCGAAGCACGTCGGCATGTTTAGTCACCAGTGTCCAATCGAACCAGTTGATCTCGTTGTCATGGCAGTAGGCATTGTTGTTGCCGCGCTGCGTGCGGCGTACTTCGTCACCCATCAGAATCATGGGCATCCCGATCGAGAGGAGCGTGACCGTGAGGAAATTCTTCACTTGCCGGTTCCGAAGCTTCTCCACTGCGGGATCATCGGTCGGTCCCTCGACACCGCAGTTCCAGCTCCGGTTGTCGTTGGCCCCGTCACGGTTGTCTTCGCCGTTCGCTTCGTTGTGCTTTTGGTTGTAGGAAACGAGATCATTCAGCGTAAACCCGTCGTGACACGTCACGAAGTTCACACTCTGCTCGGGCTCACGATGCTCGTGCCCGTAAATCTCCGGGCTTCCGACCATGCGATCGGCAAAACGCGCCAGCGAGCCCTCTTCGCTGAGGAAGAAGCTGCGGGCATCGTCGCGGAACCGTCCGTTCCATTCCTTCCAGCTGTCCCCGATGAAACTTCCGACCTGGTACAGCCCGGCTGCGTCCCACGCCTCGGCGATGAGCTTGGTGCCGGCCAGCAATGGGTCCGACTCGATATCCCACAGTACCGGAGGGCTCGGCATCACGCAGCCAGATGCATCGCGCGTCAGGATCGACGCGAGATCGAACCGGAACCCGTCCACGTGCATCTCGTGGACCCAATACCGGAGGCTGTCCACGATCATCCGGCGGACGATCGGATGGTTGGCATTAAGTGTGTTCCCTGTACCGGTGTAGTTGGCGTAGCGGGACCGGTCTTCCTCGAGAATGTAGTACGCGTTGTTGTCCAGGCCGCGAAAACAGAGCGTCGGCCCGCGCTGATCGCTCTCGGCCGTGTGATTGAACACCACATCGAGAATGACTTCGATACCGGCCCGGTGCAGCGCCTTGACCATGTCGCGAAATTCATCGACGGGACCCAGTGGATCCTGCCGCGAGCTATAGGCCTGGTGGGGAGCGAAGAAGGAGACCGGTGCATAGCCCCAGTAATTCGTTTTCCCTGGCGGACAATCCTGGGGATCAAATTGGAAGACAGGCAATAGTTCAACGGCGGTGATCCCCAGTTCTTGGAGATAAGGGATTTTTTCGATGAGACCGGCATAGGTGCCGCGTTTTTTTTCAAGAACTCCCGAACTGGGATGGCGGGTAAAGCCGCGCACGTGCATCTCGTACACGATGGTCCGAGCGGAGGGCCGTTTCAGCGGCACATCGCCTTCCCAATCGTACTCAGATGAGTTCACCACGACGCTCTTCATCGCGGTCGCGGCATTGTCACCTTCCTCACTGGCGGCATCACGACTGTATCGTTTTGGCATCACAACGCCACGGCCATAGGGATCGAGCAGCACTTTGTTGTGATCGAAGCGCATGCCCTGCCCTGGATCGCAAAGCCCGCGAACACGATATCCATAGATCTGTCCAGTCTGAACACCAGGTACGAAGGCATGCCAATAATGGTAGGTGCGGTTGGATACGGGATCGAGGACGATCACACTCGCCGCCCTTGCGTCATTCGGCTGATCAAAGAACAGCAGCTCCACACCGGTGGCGTCACGCGAATACAGGCTGAAGTTGACGCCGCTGTGCATGACGGTCGCGCCGAGAGGAGAGCTATTGCCAGTCTCCTGTGTGCTCAACTCCATAGATGCTCGAGCTGGTAGGGCTCTCTGCTTTTTCAAAGCGCGTCCTCCTCTTGAGCTTTGTCACACTGGAAATACTGCAATAATCGAAGGCCAAGCAACACGTGTGCCTTATTTCTCACCGACAAGAATAGACGTCCCTGGGGATCGTAATCTTTTAAGTTTGCATCGGCGATCTTTCCAAAATCAATGGTCACCAATGAGGCGTTTTGGGGCAGCCTCCTACTCAAGCCTGACGACTAATGCGCCAGCAGACGATGATTTCATTGGGATTCGGTGAAAATCTGTGCCCAGTGCAACGCCCCCATCCCGCCGCGAAGGTCCGTCCGCACCAGATGATTTTTCCATGCTAAATCGCTATACTCTGCTTCTTTTTCTGACCCCTTGCGCAAGAAAGAGGAGGAGATTTTCTTGCAGGGTGCCAAACCGCGTTGAACGGTATTTCTGGATCATGCATTGTAGGAGGACATAATGGCGGAAACGGCTGAGCATACTCGATTGTCGCAGCATGGCTCCATTTGGAAATTCTGGGGGCCTTACCTGAGCGAGCGGCAATGGGGTACGGTCCGCGAAGACTACAGTGAGAACGGTGACGCCTGGAATTATTTCAGCCATGATCAGGCACGATCCCGAGCCTATCGTTGGGGAGAGGACGGAATCGCCGGAATCTCCGATAGCCATCAGGTCCTCTGTTTTTCGTTGGCCCTCTGGAACGGCAAGGACCCGATCATCAAGGAGCGGTTGTTTGGCCTGACCAACAGCGAAGGCAATCACGGAGAGGACGTCAAGGAATACTATTTCTATCTCGACAGCACGCCGACTCATTCCTACATGAAATACCTCTACAAGTACCCGCAGGCAGCCTACCCCTATGACAATCTCGTCAGGACCAACCGGGGTCGGAACCGCAACGAGTCCGAATACGAGCTGCTCGACACAGGCGTGTTCGATCAGGATCGCTACTTCGACGTGTTTGTGGAGTACGCGAAGGAGTCGCCAGAGGACATCCTCGTCAAGATTACGGTCTGTAACCGGGGAAAAGAGGCGGCAGCGCTCCATGTGCTGCCGACTCTCTGGTTCCGGAACACCTGGTCCTGGGAAGGGGGCGGCTCGAAACCTGAGCTCAGGTCGGTCAAGCACTCAAAATCCAGCGTGATCCACGCGCACCATACCGACCCTCTGTTCCAGAAGTCCCTGGCCGATTACTACCTCTACTGCGAGAGCACCGTTCCCCTGCTGTTCACGGAAAACGAAACCAACACACAGCGTATCTTCGGCGCCCCAAACCGAACCCCCTACGTGAAGGATGGCATCAACAATTATCTCGTGCATGGACAAAGGGATGCGGTGAACCCGGACAAGATCGGGACGAAGGCGTCACCCCATTACCAACTGACCGTCGGTCCTGAAGCCACGCTGGTGGTCCGGCTGCGTTTAACTCGGACGGAACCGGGCAAGCTCCGCGATCCGTTCGGGAAATTCGACACGATTGTGACCGAGCGGCTCGAGGAAGCAGATAAATTCTACGACACCGTGACTCCGCCATCTGTCAAGAAGGACCGCGACCGAGCCAACATCGTGCGCCAGGCCTTCGCTGGCATGCTCTGGACCAAACAGTACTATTACTTCGACGCGGACCAATGGCTGGACGAGCATCAGGCCCACCCGCTACACCGTGGAACCAAGCAGGTCCGCAATCGCGAGTGGTTCCACATGATCAACGACGACATCATCTCCATGCCGGACAAGTGGGAATATCCGTGGTATGCCGCCTGGGATCTGGCTTTCCATACGATCGCGTTCGCGGTGATCGATCCGGACTTCTCCAAGCAGCAGCTCGAACTCATGCTGAGCCAGCACTACCTCCATCCGAACGGCCAGATTCCCGCATATGAATGGAACTTCAGCGATGTGAATCCGCCAGTTCATGCCTGGGCCACGCTGTTCCTCACCCGCGTGTTGACTGCCCGCAAGGGTGAAGCAGACGTCGACTTTCTCAAGTCCGCCTTCTCAAGGCTGCTCCTGAACTTCACCTGGTGGGTGAACCGCAAGGACCGTTTCGGCAAGAACGTCTTCGAGGGGGGCTTTCTCGGGCTCGACAATATCGGCGTCTTCGACCGCAGCGCTCCGCTGCCGACCGGCGGCTACCTAGAACAGGCCGATGGTACAGCCTGGATGGCCCTCTTCAACCAGAACATGGGTGAACTCGCGGTGGAGCTGGCAGCCTACGACCCCGTGTTCGACGACATGGCCGCAAAATTCTTTGAACAATTTCTGTGGATCGCCTCAGCCATGAATCAGCCAGGCGAAGGTGGGATGTGGGATGAAGAGGACGGCTTCTACTATGACATTCTTCGACTCCCTGATGGCAGCGCCACACGATTAAAAGTACGGTCTATGGTGGGTCTGCTGCCTCTGTGCGCTACGACCGTTATAGAGACTTGGCAACGTGATCGGATTCCCAAAACCGCGGCGATTAATCACGAACGCCTGAAGAAAATGCCCGAGCTCATGACGTCCATTCACCCCACTGGCAAGGGAAATTGGGGAGTGGCCGACCGTGGAGTCATCGCCTTGATCAATCAGGACCGGCTCCGCCGAATCCTCACCAAGATGCTCGACGAGGAGGAGTTCCTCAGTCCCTACGGCATTCGCTCACTCTCCAAATTCCACGAGAAGCACCCTTACATCTATCGTGTGGAAGGCCAGGAATACCGAGTGGATTACCTGCCGGGGGAATCGGATAGCGGGATGTTCGGGGGAAACTCGAACTGGCGGGGACCGATCTGGGTGCCCGTCAACGCGCTGATCATTCGTGCTCTGTTGAACTTTTACGCCTACTACGGCGACAACTTCAAAATCGAATGTCCCACCGGCTCCGGTCGGATGATGAACCTGTTTGAAGTCGCTCAGGAGATCACAGAGCGGCTCGCGCGGATCTTCCTCCGAGGTCGCAACGGGCGCCGGCCCGTGTATGGGGGCTCCAAAAAATTCCAAGAGGACCCGCATTGGCGGGACCATATCCTGTTCTACGAGTACTTCCACGGTGATAACGGGGCCGGCATTGGTGCGAGCCATCAGACCGGCTGGACTGGGCTCGTGGCTGGACTGATCAGGATCATCGGCACTCTGGACTCCAAGAGCGCCCTGGAAGGTGGCAAGTTGGGGGTCTTCAAGGCTTCCGTGCGGAAACACTGAGGTCGTGAAAGCCTTGCCGGCACATCCTCTGCTTTATCAAATGAACACCAGAGTCTGGCTGACTGAACTCTCTAAGTCTCTCGGTCGGCCTGCGACATTGGACGACATTCCGGACGCGGAACTCGATCGTCTCGCGAAGACGGGTTTTGACTGGGTCTGGTTTTTGAGCGTTTGGCAAACCGGCCCTGCGGGGCAACGAGTTTCGCGCGCCAATCATGAGTGGCGCGGAGAGTTCGAGGACACGTTGCCTGATCTCCGCAAAGAAGACATTGCCGGCTCCGGATTCGCCATCACCGGTTATACAGTGCATCAGGCTCTGGGAGGTGATGCAACCCTGGCACGGCTCCGTGAACGGCTCCGCAAGCGTGGCCTCAAGTTGCTGCTCGACTTCGTTCCCAACCACACGGGCCTGGATCATCCGTGGGTTGAAGACCATCCCGAGTATTATGTTACCGGCAGCGAACTGGATCTGGCACGGACGCCGCAAAATTATACCTGGGTTAAGCGAAAAGGCGGTGACTTACTGCTCGCTTACGGGCGCGATCCTTATTTCTCCGGCTGGCCGGATACGCTCCAGCTTAATTACGGCAATCCAGCCATGCAGGAGGCGATGATCGGCGAGTTGCTGAAGATCGCCAGACAATGTGACGGAGTTCGCTGCGATATGGCCATGCTTGTCCTGCCCGAGGTGTTCCAACGGACCTGGGGTCTTGAAGCGGAGCTGTTCTGGCCCAAAGCCACTCAACGAGTGCGAGAACAATCTCCGGGTTTCTGTTTTATGGCCGAGGTCTATTGGGATCTCGAATGGACCCTACAGCAACAGGGATTCGATTACACCTACGACAAGCGGCTCTACGATCGCCTCCGCGAAGGCCATGCGAGGCCGGTCCGCGATCATTTGCGCGCCGACTACGAATACCAAAAGAAGATGGCCCGATTCATGGAGAACCACGACGAGCCCAGAGCTGCCGCGACGTTCACATCCGGCATGCATCAAGCCGCAGCTGTCATCACATTCTTGTCCATGGGTCTGCGTTTCTTCCATCAGGGACAATTCGAAGGAAGAAGAAAGCGTATCTCGCCACATCTGGTCCGTGGCCCGAGGGAGCCGACCGACGAAGCGCTCCATCGATTCTATGATCAGCTCCTGGCCGTACTCCGGCGGCGGACGGTTCGGGACGGACAGTGGCAGCTGCTCGACTGTGTGTCGGCATGGGAAGGTAACGGAACATGGGACGCGTTCTTGATCTTCGCCTGGCAAGGCCCCGGCAAGGATCGACTATTGGTGGCAGTCAACTACACCACTAACTGGAGTCAATGTTATGTCCCTCTCCCCTATCCAGATCTTGCGGGCCGCACCGTGCAATTCCAGGATCTGATGAGCGAAGCCTGCTATGATCGCGACGGAGATGATCTTCTGTCACGAGGCCTCTATCTCGACATGCCAGGCTGGGGTTACCACGTCTTCGAGATGAGAACCGGGACCTGATCCCGAGGCTGCTGGAGTTGGGTATAGCGGAGGCACTATGCTGACCCCCAAGAGACGTGAGTTGTTGTTTTTTATCTTCGGCGCGATCATTCTTGCGGGCTGTGAGGAATTAGCCATCCAAGATACCAAGAGTCTGCTCTTCCCCGGCTTTCAACGGTCGGAGGTCGTGGGGTTTGTGGCAGGCTTAGGAACGACCTTCGCCGCCCTCCCGGATTTGATCGCGATGCTTAAGCGGAAGTCCAGTAAAGGCATGAATCCGAGGATGGCGGCCATTATGGGCGCGTTTCAAATCGTCTGGGTCTACTACGGGTTGTTGATCGCTTCACGACCCGTGATCCTTTGGAATATCATCGCGGTGGCGACAAATTTTTTCAGCGTGGGCGCCTATTTCTATTTTGCTCGTCGCGAACGTTGAAATGAATGTGAACAGATCATGAAAGCACGCTCCAACATGGATTGGTTGCGGCCGGTGGCCAGTGGGGCTGCTCTGCTCGGTCTGAGCGGCTGCATGAGCTTCGGCGCCATGACGCTCGACCGAGACCGCTTGGACTTTACACAAGCCGTGGCCAACTCCTGGAAGCAACAGACCTTGCTCAATATCGTGAAGCTCCAATACGGAGTCACGCCGATTTTTGTGGATGTCGGCCAGATCGTGACCGGTTACCAGTTGGTCAGCACCGTTCAGGCCGGGGCGACCATCAATCCATCGGGAGCAACCGGCACCAATTTCTTCAATCTCGGCACGCAGGGCCAGTATACGGATCGCCCCACCATCACCTTCGTACCCCTGACCGGGTCTCAGTTCATCCGTACCTTGATGACTCCCATCCCTCCCATCCGGCTGTTCGAACTGGTCGAATCCGGGTATCCAATCGATTTTTTGCTCAACGTCGCCGTGCAGAGTGTCAATGCGCTGTCGAATTCGAGAGGCGGAGCCAGACCGCGCCCGGCGGACCCGGACTTCGCCAAGCTGCTGAAGTCCCTGCGGAAGATTCAGGACTCAGGCGCCGTTGGAATACGCGCCGAGCCTGAGCAAGATAAGAAGGGCGGAGGTCTCGTCCTGTCTTTCCCACTGAAGACCGTTCCAGCAGAAATACAGGCCGAGCGGGCTGAAGCCAAACGTATGCTCGGGATAAATCCGGCTGTGACCGATTTTCGGATCATCTATGGGACAGCACTACCCAAGGATGATGTCGTGGCCATACAGACACGTTCGGGAATGCAGCTCCTGCGCGAAATGTCCTCGTTCGTCCAGGTTCCAGAGGGGCACCAGCAGGAGCACCGCGTATTTCCAGCAGCGATGGTTCCACCCGATGGTCAGGAAGCTCCCCCGCCACTGGTTCAGATTATCAGCGGAACGTCCAAGCCGGCCGACGCATTCGTCGCGATTTATTATAACGACCTGTGGTTCTGGATCGACAACCGCGATCTTCGCTCGAAGGGAACCATCACATTCCTCCTCATCCTGATGACACTGGCCGAGACCGGCGAGAAGGCCCCGTCCCAGCTCCTCACGATCCAGGCCAATTGACCCGTGGCCAGACAGCCAAGCACATTGCTAAGCATGCTCCGGAGTGCGAAGCCATAATAGGAAAGAGGGAGGGCTCCGCTCATGCCTACATCTGTCAACACTCAAGACTTAACGCGAACCATTTTCGCGGTGTTGTTCATCGGCGGGCTCATCGCCGGTTCGCTCTGGATCCTGTGGCCCTTCCTGCCCGCCGTCATCTGGGCCACCATGATTGTCGTCGCAAGCTGGCCGATGCTTTTGCGTATTCAAGGATGGTTGTGGGGACGGCGCTCGCTCGCGGTCGTGGTGATGACCTGTGTCCTTCTCCTCGTGCTCGTCGTGCCGCTGTCGTTGGCGATCGGAACGATTGTCTCCAATGCCCACGTCATCACCGGCTGGGCCGGTGCTCTGACCTCACTTCAGCTACCGCAACCTCCGGACTGGCTCCAGACGATTCCGCTCGTCGGCAAGCGAGCGGCACAAGCCTGGAGTGACCTGGTTGTTCTGGGCAAGGAGGATCTGGCGAAGAAGCTCGCTCCCTATGCCGGGGCAGTCGTTGGCTGGTTCGTTGCGCAGATCGGCAGCTTCGGCATGATGGCTCTCCAGTTCCTGCTCACTGTGGTCGTCTCTGCCATTCTCTTTTCGACCGGTGAAGCGGCGGCAGAAGGAATTCGCCGCTTCGGCTTGCGGCTGGCCGGAGCGCAGGGCGAAAGTACGGTCATTCTTGCCGGGAAAGCAATCCGTGGCGTCGCGCTCGGGGTCGTCGTGACTGCATTCGTCCAGGCTATTTTGAGCGGCATCGGTCTCGCGGTCGCCGGCGTGCCCTTCGCGACGATCCTGACCGCCATCATCTTCATGCTCGCGGTGGCTCAGGTCGGCGCAGGACTGGTCATGCTCGTCGCGATTGTCTGGCTGTTCTGGGTGGGATCCATCGGTTGGGGCGTAATGCTATTCCTGTGGACCATCATAACCGGCCCTGTTTTACACAATACCTTGCGTCCGATCCTGATCAAGAAAGGCGCAGACCTACCGCTGCTCCTGGTTCTGGCAGGGGTGATCGGCGGGCTGATCGCCTTCGGTCTCGTCGGGATTTTCATCGGGCCGATGGTGCTGGCCGTCTCGTACCGGCTTCTTGAGGCATGGGTGAGCGAAGAGCTGGCCGAGCGGCCCCCTACTGCGGAGAGCGCACACGGGGCTGGTTAAAGCCGGGTTGCTATGGAAATCGCCAACGGAATCAGGCTTGGATTTTGGCAACAGACGTAGAAATGAGGAGGCGCACATGTTGAACTGGATGCTCCTCTTTGTGCCGGTTGCGGTGGTGCTGGAGTACGCGAATCCCTCCGGATACGTGTGGATCTTTATCGCTTCCGGGCTCGCCATCATCCCTCTCGCCGGCTGGATGGGACGGGCCACCGAAGAGGTCGCGAGCTACATGGGCGAAGGGGTCGGCGGCCTTCTTAATGCGACATTCGGTAATGCGGCCGAACTTATTATCGGGGTGGTCGCCCTGAACAGCGGGCTGTACGATGTCGTCAAGGCGTCGCTCGCCGGTTCGATCATCGGCAACATCCTCTTGGTGCTCGGCGCGGCGATGCTGGCAGGGGGCATCAGGTTCAATGTGCAAACCTACAACGCGTCGGCGGCGCGGTCGCAGGCGACGATGATGACACTGGCTTCCATTGCGCTTATGGGACTGACCGTCTTAGAGGCACTAGCCGGGGTTGCAAATGCGAAGATTGACAGCGATCTCAGCGTCGCCGTCGCCTGTGTGTTGCTGGTCGTTTATGCGCTGAACCTGTGCTTCGAACTGATTACGCACAAGAAGTTGTTTGCGGGAGAGGGGGCCGAGAGGTCGGAGGAACCCCGGTGGAGCCTTAGGCAGGCGATCCTCGTCCTTGCCGGAGCGACAGTGCTGGTGGCCTGGATGAGCGAGATCCTGGTCTCCGCCATCGAGCCGACGACCCACGTGCTCGGATTGAACAGCATCTTCGTCGGCGTATTCGTCGTCGCCATTCTCGGCAACGCCGCTGAGCACGCCACCGCCGTGCAGGCGGCAATGAAGAATCGCATGGATCTCGCGCTGTCGATTGCCATCGGATCGAGCGTTCAGGTTGCGCTGTTCGTCGCACCGGTGCTTGTGCTATCTAGCCTTGTTTTCGGTCCTACCCCTATGGACCTGGTCTTCCGCCCCGGCCTCGCCTTCTCGGTGTTCTTCGCCATCCTGATCACCGCCCAGGTGGCCGGCAATGGCGAATCCGACTGGCTGAAGGGTGCGCAGTTACTCGCTCTTTACATCATCTTGGGGCTGCTCTTCTTCTTCGCGCCAATACCCCCCGTGATGCCACCCGGTCCCTGATGAGCTAGGGCGGCCGCCTGGAGAGTGGCAACCGCTGCGATGGTAAGATGGGCTCTTGAATAAATTGCTCTGACCAGCACAGCAGACACCCATCGAGCCAGCAGGCTTCCGGCTCACAACAGCACAATTGAGTGCCGAGCCAAGACGCCTGCATAGCAAATGGCAACAGATTCAGGCCTAGAGTTGAGCTGCAGGGATGGACGAAGTAAGCGAGCCGATAAAGGTGAACAGCAGGACCTGCAAAACCTGACTCTCTGAATTCACTGCTAAGCAGTCCATGATCATGAGTGTTCTCATCGTTCTGACCATCGTATGCACAGTAATATTAGGAATAGGCTCTGTGTCGAACGCAGCCGAGATATCGAGCAGCCTCGATGACAAGCCAGTTGAGACTCCCACGGCAGAAACCGCATCATCTCTGCAGGAGCAAACACCGGACGATCGCTCTGTAGAATCGACGGAAGAGAAACCGGAAGGGAGACTTCGGCGGCTGGAGTCATTGATTCGCGGCGCCACACCTGAAGAGCGCGCGCGTCTCGAAGAAGAGCGAAGGCAATTGTCGGAGGCCGCCTCACTCTTCGGCACGGACCCTACCGCTATCATCGGGTACTATCAGCTCACGTACGGGCACAGTGAGTTCACCCACGGTCTTCGTCTGGACACGGCGACTGCCGTGATCCGCCTCCCAGTCACACCCAACTTCGGCGTCCAGGTCACCATGCCTTATGTGTGGGCCGATCAGCACCAGCGACAGGGATTCCCGACAAATGGCACCAGCGACATGGTCCTCCGCGTCGGCGGGCGGGTGTATACAAGCGAGTATGTCGCCGTGTTCCTCGGAACCGATGTCTTGTTCCCTACGGCCTCAGAAAAGCAACTGGGCACGGGCTCGTATGTCCTTGGACCGGGCGTCGTGCTGGCTTCCCCGTTGGCCCGGTTACGCTCCATGTTCTATCTCGTGGTCCAGGACTACAACTCCGTCACCGACGATCCCGCCCGCCCCGACGTCCACTTCATGCAAGTCCAAGGGACCTTTAACACCATCTGGTCTGAGCATTGGTGGACCTCTGTCGGGGGGACCTGGAACAGTGATTGGAATGTGCACCGAAAAACCGCGTCGTACGTAGTGGGCCAGGTCGGCTACCGGTTTGGACATTGGAACGTGTTTGCCGGGCCGGGTGTGGGAATTACGGGAGACAATACGCCATTGGGCGTGGACTGGACGGTGCAGGCCGGCGTACGTTGGGTGTTCAAGACGCCGCTGATTCCCGAACGCCTCTTCAAAGGGCTCCCAAAAGGGGGAAGCTAACCCGAACCGTGACATCAATCCTTGCAGCAGTAGCCGTTTGGCTTTTTCTATGGCTCGGTTTCTTTCCACTTGAAATTTTTGCCGAAGATACTGCGCCGTCTGCTGAAACGCAAACTCAAGGCGAACAAGGTACAGAATCTCGGGAGGAGAAGCGAGGGGGCCTGCGTGGCCGGATAGAGTCGCGGTTCTACGGCGCCACACCTGAAGAGCAAACTCGGCTCGAAGAAGAACGCAAGCGCCTGTCGGCGGCAGCAGCAGTATTCGGGACCGACCCGACCGCCATCAACGGATACTATCAACTCGAATACGGGCACAACACGTTCCTCCACAATCTGCGCACTGATACGGCGACTGCAGAGGCCCGACTGCCCATCACACCCAACTTTGTCATGCGGGTGACCATGCCCTATGTGTGGGCCGACCTGAACCAGCCCCGCGGATTCACGACGAATGGCGCAAGTGATCTATTGGTTCGATTTGGCGGGCGAGTGTATGCCAGCCCGGAGTTGGCAGTATTCGTCGGCGGCGATGCCACGTTTCCGACAGGCTCGAACGATCAACTGAGCACAGGAAAATATACCCTTGGCCCGGGAGGCGCGGTGGCGGTCCCCTTACCCAGGGTGCGCTCGTTGTTCTTTTCATTTGTCCAGGACTACAGCTCTGTCGGAGGTGATCCCAGCCGCGCCAACCTCCACTTCATGCGGGTTACGTCAGCGTTCAACACCATCTGGTCTGAGCGATGGTGGTCTACTGCGTCCATGGAATGGGACATGAATTGGAACCAGAACCGAAAGACGACGATGAACCTGGTGGGCGAGATCGGCCACCGGTTAGATCAACATTGGAACATCTTTGCCTCATACGGCGCAGGAGTGATGGGAAGGGATTCATTTTTAGGTTTGGACTGGACAGTACAACTCGGCGTGCGGTGGGTGTTCATGACCCCGTTCTTTCAGGAACGCGTGTTTGAACAGTTCCCAAAACCTGGACCGCCTTCTCAATGATCGATACGTCGGTCGCTGCACCGCATCGTTATCTGAAGAGAAATATCCCTCCCTTCTCACGTCATAAGAAACATTCGGCGGATCGAATCGGTTGACGAAATAGGATTCGGTGTGATGAATGAGCACGCATAGTGGTCGCGACATTCACCAGGTGACTTTTTCCTCGTATGTGCTACACTGCGAGCGTTTATCCGGTACCTATTGCAACGGGAGACTCCTGACCCTATCGATGGGAATGACGACCGAGTCCGCAAAGAGCCTGGTTCCAGCCGCCATCGCACTCTTCATCATTTCGTGGATCGCACCACCCGCCACAGCAGGCGACACGCTCGCGCAGATCAAATCCAGAGGAACGTTACGCTGCGGCGTAAGCGAAGGCATCGTCGGCTTCTCTACGAAGGATGCGTCGGGACGCTGGTCGGGGCTGAACGTAGACTTCTGTCGGGCAGTGGCCGCGGCCGCGCTTGGCAACGCTGAAAAAGTGACATTCATCCCTCTCAAGGCTTCTGAAAGATTTCCAGCTCTGCAATCAGGCGTGATCGACCTTCTCCTTCGTAACACCACCTGGACGCTCGGCCGTGAGGCGGGCCTCAAGGTGGAATTCGCCGGCGTCCTCTTCTACGACAGCGAGGCGTTCATGGTGCCAAAGGCAGGCGGTGCGCGAACAATTGCGGAGCTCAGCGGCGCGACCATCTGCGTTGAAAAAGGCACGACGCACGAGCGCAACCTGCTTGACCACTTTGCGGCAAACGGCCTGACCGTCACGCCGCTCATCATTGACTCAGCAATGGAGGTCGTCGATGCGTTTTTTGCCGGCCGCTGCAAAGCTTATATGTCAGACGCCTCGCAGCTTGCCGCCGCACGCCTGCGCTCTCCAGGCGGACCACAGGCGTTTGTCATCCTACCCGATCGCCTCTCCAAGGAGCCGTTCGCGCCAGCCATGCGGCGCGGTGACGCCGACTGGGTGACGCTCGTGCGCTGGGTGCTGTTCGTCCTTATTGCGGCCGAGGAGAACGGCATCACACAGGACAACGTGCGTGCAATGCGTCAGAGCGCGCGCGACCCGGCCGTGCGGCGAGCCTTGGGCGAGTCGACCGAATTCGGGCGAGCGCTCGGGACCGATCCCGACTGGGGGTTGCGCGCAGTGCAGAGCGTTGGTAACTACGGCGAGATGTTCGAGCGTAACCTCGGAACCCACAGCCCGCTCAATCTCGAGCGCGGACTCAATCGGCTCTGGACGCAAGGCGGCTTGATGTACGCCCCGCCTGTCCGTTAATCGACGGAGACTTGCATGACCGACGTACAGATATATACGACGATGGCGGTATTCGGCGTCGTGATTCTGGCGATCGCGTTTGATCTCATTGATATGGCGGTCGCTGCCCTCCTCGGCGTGAGCGTCCTGTTCGGGTTTAATATCCTCGTCGAGGATGACGTCATCGCGGCCGTGAAGACCGCGGGTGGCCCACTGGCGCTGCTGTTCGGCGGCATGGTGGTTGCCCGCACCCTCGCCGGCACGGGGATCTTCGACCGAATCGGCACGGTCTATCTCCGTGCGACAAAAGGAAGCGGCAAGCGATTTCTGTTGTTACTGATCGCTCTGGTGGCACCATTGTGCGCGTTTCTGCCGAACGCGACGACGGTCATCCTCCTGGCACCGATTATCATCCGCGTCGCTGTAGCGCTCGGCATAGACTTCGTCGGGCCGATGATTTTGACCGCTATCGTCAGTAATTCAGCCGGACTGTTGACGCTGGTCGGCGATCCGGCGACGTTCCTTGTGGGCAACTCGATCGGCATGAGCTTCGGCCAGTACCTCCACAAGGTCAGCCTCGGCGGACTCCTTTCCCTGCTGGTGCTCATTCCCTTGCTGCCCATACTCATGCCGGATCTGTGGCGCCTGCAGAGGCCATTGCCGCCGCACGCGTCTGACAAGCCGTTCCAGCGGCCATGGTTTGCGGTGTTGTCGCTCGCTGTACTGGCGGTCATGGTCGGGTTGTTTTTGATTGGAGAAGATCTGCCTATACCCATCGGTCCTCCGGCTGTCGCCATTATCGGTGCTTCGCTCGCGTTGCTCGTCATTTACAGTGTCAAAGTTGAGCCAGTGGACAACGTGCTTCGCGACATCGACTGGAAGACACTGGTGTTCCTCGGTTGTATCTTCTTCTTGGTCCAAGCCATCACGAAAACCGGACTGCTGCAGAGTTTTTCGCTCAAGATGTACGAATGGTTCGGGACGGAGTTCGCGCTCGCCGCGTTGGCGCTGATCGCAGGGATCGGGCTGCTCTCCAGCCTGCTCGCGAATATCCCGGTCGTCGCTGCGTCGATTCTGATGGTGAAAGGCTACTTGGTGGCGGTTGAAGCGGTGTCTGAGGCGGCGCTTGGAGCTCACTTCACCGACTGGCCTGACGCAGTGATACCTGTGTTTATCTCCATGATGTTCGGTGCGACCCTCGGTGGCAACGCGACGATGATTGGCGCCTCTGCCAATATCGTCAGCATCGGTATCTGCGCACAAAACGGGAAACCCGTGACGTTCGCCAGGTGGCTACGCTACGGCCTGCCGTTCACTGCCTGTCAACTGGCGGTGTCTGCGTTGTACGTGCTTGCACTCTTCCACTTCAGCCGTTGAGCACGGCTGCTTCGCAGAAATTCGAATCTCGACTATCGAAACTCAAGATTTCATGTCTTCGTTTCGTAAGTCGTGCTGTGTGCTTCGAATGTTCTCCGTCGGTCACAACCCTGCAGCTGCGCGATCGGCGAGCACGAACGCCTGGTCACGGCGAACCAGGCCGGCGGGAATCGATCGGTCTCCGTCACGCAAACGAGCAAGGGCTGCGCTCTTTTCACTCCCGGTCACCACCCATAGAAGGCGCCCTGCACGATTGAGAATTGGATAGGTCAACGTCATCCGGCGCCTTCCCTGATATATCCCGGTCAGTGCCACATCCGCTTGCATCACGTTGAGCACCGGGTCTCCCGGAATCAACGACGCAGTATGGCCGTCTGACCCAAGGCCGAGATGAATCAAGTCAAGCACCGGGGGGAGGCCGGCAATTTTTTGGAGCGTCGAAATATATTGGGCGGCCGCAGCTTCCAGATCAGAAGCTTCGACGGGCATGGCATGAATTCGATCCGCCGACAACGGCGCGTGTCCGAGCAAACTCTCATGCAGATGCGTGAGGTTGCGATCCTGGTGCCCGGATGGAGCCACCCGTTCGTCCACTTGCACCACCTGCAGCCTGTCCCACGGCATGTCCTGATCCAAGAGGGCTCGCAACATCATCCATGGCGTCCTGCCGCCGCTCACGGCCATGATAAACCGCCCGCGTTCGGCCACCGCCGATCGAGCCTCCTCGGCGATAATTGCGGCCGCTTTTAAAGCGACTGACTCAGCATCGGCCAACACTTCCGTTTTCATGAGGAGGTCGTTTCGATCTGCGTTACGCCGACATGATTGGATTATGCCAACCGTCCGGAGGAATTACTCTTCGCTCCACTTCCGCCGGCCCCCATGTGTTCGGCTCATAGTCGTAGATCCTCGAACCTTTCTTCAGCACAGGATCGACGATTCGCCACGCCTCCTCCACGTAATCCTGACGGGCAAACAACGTGGCGTCACCGGCCATGGCATCTGTCAACACCCGTTCGTACGCATCCACCTCATCCGGCTGGGGGTTGCGGTTCACCATCGCCTCGAAAGGTTGGCCGACTGACTCATCGGCAGTTTTCGGAGCCATCATGCCGAAGGCAAGTGTCGTGTCAGGGCTGACCCGGAATCGCAAATAATTCGGCGCCAAACTCGCGGCCGGATAGGCAGTGGGCGGCCGGCGCAGTCTCAACAGGATTTCCGTACAGGTAACAGGCATGCACTTGCCGGCACGGACGAAAAACGGGACCCCTTGCCAGCGCCACGAATCAATCTCCAGCCGCAGGGCCGCGAACGTTTCAACCTGCGAGTCCGGCGACACGCCTTTTTCCGACCGGTAACCGCGGAACTGACCACGCACAAGATTGCTCTCGGCGAGCGGTAGCATGGCCTTCAAGACTTTCACCTTTTCATCCCTAATGGATTCACTGTCCATTCTGATCGGGGGCTCCATTGCAAGGTTTGCCAGAACCTGGAACAGGTGATTCTGGATGACGTCGCGAATGGCGCCGGTCTTGTCGTAGAAGGCTCCCCGGCCCTGAACTCCGAAGTTCTCCGCCATGGTAATCTGCACGCTCTGCACATGAATGCGGTTCCAAAACGTCTCAGGAAGCGCGTTCGCAAAGCGGAAATACAGCATGTTTTTGATGGGCCGCTTCCCCAGATAATGATCGATGCGGAAGATCGCGGTTTCCAAAAAGGTAACGTGGAGTATGCGGTTGAGCTCCTGTGCTGACTTCAGATCGGTCCCAAATGGTTTTTCGAGCACGACGCGAGCACCCTGGTTGCAGCCGGACTTCGCCAGTTGCTCCACGACCGTCGCAAACAGCACCGGAGGAATCGCCAGGTAGTGCAGCGGTCGCTTCGCAGAACCGAGTTCCTTTCGGATCGCCCGAAACGTCGCAGGATCCTGATAGTCGCCGTCCACATACCGGAGCGCGGCTGACAACTTGTCGAATGCAGACTGGTCAAGACCGCCGGGATGGTTCTCGAGGCTATCCCGCATCCGTGCCCTCATCTGCTCGAGATTCCACCCATTCTTGGCGACGCCGATGAGCGGTACGTCGAGGTGACTGCGTTTCATCATCGCCTGCAGCGACGGAAAGATTTTCTTGTAGGCGAGATCGCCCGTCGCCCCGAAAAAGACGAGCGCGTCGGAGTGGAGCGCGTTCACTGACTTCTCCTCACTTGGGGGGTTTTTCGTGGTGACCGCCGAATTGAAATCTCATGGCGGACAAGAGCTTGTCCTGATAGTCCGCTTCTCCCCGCGAGCTGAATCGCTGATACAGTGCGGTCGACAGTACCGGCACCGGCACGGCCTCATCGATGGCGGCCTTGATCGTCCATCGCCCTTCGCCCGAGTCCGACACCCGGCCAGAGAATTTCGAGAGGGCAGGATCCTCAATCAACGAGGCGGCCGTCAGATCCAAGAGCCATGAGGCGATCACACTGCCGCGCCGCCAGACTTCGGCGATGTCCGGAAGGTTGAAATCGTATTGGTAGTGTTCGGGATTGCGCAACGGCGTCGTTTCTGCGTCGACGTCGTGTTTTTGCTTACCGACATTGGCATCCCGGAGTATGCCCATCCCCTCAGCATAGGCGGCCATAAGGCCATACTCGATCCCGTTGTGCACCATCTTCACGAAGTGGCCTGCGCCGCTGGGACCGCAATGCAAGTAGCCCTTCTCCGCAGTACCGCCGATCTTCTCCCGTCCCGGAGTGCGCGGGATAGCGCCAGGACCGGGAGCCAGCGTCGCAAAGATGGGGTCAAGGTGTTTGACGACATCTTGCTCGCCGCCGATCATCATGCAGTAACCCCGTTCGAGTCCCCAGACGCCGCCGCTGGTCCCGACATCGACATAGTGAACGCTCTTGGGGGCCAGATGCTTCGCGCGGTGAATATCATCGATGTAGTACGAATTGCCTCCGTCGATGAGGATGTCTCCCCCTTCGAGGTGTGGCAACAAATCGGCGATGGTCCTATCCGTCACGGCCGCGGGAACCATCAACCAGACCGCCCGCGGCTTCGAGAGTTTTTTGACAAAATCCGCGAGCGACGAGGAGCCCACGGCTTTTTCCTGGACCAGTTCCGTTACCGCCTTCGGCGACATATCGAAGACCACGCACTGATGACCGCCCTTCAGCAGCCGCCTCACCATGTTCGCTCCCATCCGGCCAAGCCCGATCATTCCGAGTTGCATCTGAAACCCCTTTCTTCAACATGAATTGTCAGCATGCTTCTTGTCAGTTTCGTCTGGTCTATGACGCAGTACGCCTCACGCATCATGTCTTGTCACGGTACCGGCGGATTAAGTTGTTCGTCGAACTGTCATGGTTGAGTGACGGTTCTGCCTGGGTCTCGAGTTCTGGGATAATACGCTGGGCCAGCACTTTTCCCAGTTCGACGCCCCATTGATCGAAGGGATCAATGTTCCAGATCGCGCCCTGAGTAAACACAGAATGCTCGTAGAGCGCGAGCAGTTTGCCGAGCGTATCGGGTGTAAGCCGCTCGGCAACAATCGTATTGGACGGCCGGTTCCCCTCAAAGACGCGGTGAGGGACAAGCCAATCCGGTGTGCCCTCTTTTTTGACCTGCTCGGCCGTCTTGCCGAAGGCAAGCGCCTCGGTTTGGGCGAAAACATTTGCCATGAGCAGGTCATGGTGCCGCCCTAAGGGATTGAGCGAGTATTCAAATGCAATAAAATCCGATGGGATAAGACGTGTTCCCTGATGAATCAGTTGATAAAAAGAGTGTTGGCCGTTCGTGCCCGGCTCCCCCCAGTAAATGGCGCTGGTGTCGTAGGACACTTCCATTCCATCGAGCGTTACATGTTTCCCGTTGCTCTCCATCGTCAGTTGCTGGAGGTACGCCGGAAATCTCTTCAAGTATTGGTCATACGGGAGGACTGCGATCGTCTGTGCTCCGAAGAAGTTGTTATACCAGAGGGCGAGTAGACCCATGAGCACCGGCAGATTCTGCGAGAATGGCGCGGTGCGAAAGTGCTCATCCATCTGGTGCAGGCCACCCAACATGGCTCGGAAACTCTCGGGACCGACGGCCAACATCGTCGACAGGCCGATGGCCGAACACATGGAATAGCGCCCACCAACCCAATCCCAGAATTCGAACATGTTGGCGGTGTCGATCCCGAACTTTGCGACTTCCGCCGCATTCGTGGAGACCGCGACAAAATGCTTTGCCACAGACTTGGAATCCCCGCCGAGACCTGCGAGCGACCAGGTACGCGCAGTCTGCGCGTTCGTCATCGTCTCCAGTGTCGTGAAGGTCTTCGACGACACGATGAACAGGGTCTCCGCCGGATCGAGGTCTTGGACTGCTTCGGCAAAATCGGTCCCATCGACGTTGGAGACGAAGCGGAACGTCAACGTACGCTCGCTGTAATGTTTGAGCGCCTCATAGGCCATCACCGGTCCGAGATCGGACCCACCGATGCCGATGTTCACGACGTTCCTGATTCGTGTGCCCGTGTGACCTTTCCACGCGCCACTCCGGACACGGTTGGAAAAGTCAGCCATCCTGTCGAGCACCGTATGGACTTTGGGTACGACGTTCTCACCATCGACGAGGATCGATGCACCTCTCGGAGCGCGGAGCGCGGTGTGAAGGACGGCCCGATTCTCCGTGACGTTGATCTTTTCGCCGCGGAACATTGCATCGATCTTCGTTCGCAATCCCGATTCCTCCGCCAGTTGGACGAGAAGCCGGAGTGTTTCGTTGGTGACCCGATTTTTCGAATAGTCCAGAAAAATCCCCACGGCCTCGGCTGTCATACGAGTCCCGCGCTGAGGGTCGTCGCCAAAAAGGGTTCGGAGATGCGTCTCCCTGATCTTTTTCTGGTGGGCTTCGAGGGCCTTCCATGCAGGACGTGTGGTCAGAGATGCAACGGTTGAAGTCATATCGATAGTACTCCTCGTGCATTCATGTTTGTCCGAAGCCACCCCTCTAGTCAACACCCGGAATGGGAGGGCAGTTTTTACCGAACTAGGTATTGCCTATCGTCCCAAAGTCGGATGGGCAGGCCGCAACAACGACAAGACCTAGGCTGTCTGTTTTCGCCGGATCAGCACGAGCGCGATGACCCATACGATAATGATTGCCCCAACGCGTTCCGCGATCGGTTCGGGTTGAGTTCCCGGAGAGAGAAGATACCCTATAAGAATGAGGAAGGTACAGGCTGCCGCAAGAACTACGACGTAAAAGTGAGCGGGATGTTTGTAGAGGAAGAAGAACGCGCCGCCATATAACAGCCAGACCGGCACGCCCAATGGCGTGATGACGTCAAGAGCGAAGACCGTTACCAGATAGAGTCCACTTAGAGCTATCCCGATCGCAGGTGTTTGAGGCAGAAGCATCACGAAGATCCTTCACCTCTCGCTATGTTTCTCATCCGATCTGAGACCACCGTGGCAGCCTCGGCGATGGATAGCTCCCCTTATTGACTATTTCGCACGCTTCGCCTGCTGCATGGCGGCTTCCACAACACGCTCCTTTGTGAATCCGAATTCTTTTTGCAGGACTTTCAATGGAGCTGACGCTCCGAATGTCGTCATTCCGATGATGGTACCGGTGGTGCCGACATAGTGGGCCCATCCGAATGTCGAGGCCTGTTCAACCGCCACACGAGCCGTGACGGCCTGCGGCAGCACCCGATCGCGATAGGCTTGGTCCTGTCGTTCGAAGAGTTCCCACGAAGGCATGCTCACAACCCGGGCCTTGATTCCACTGGACTTTAGTTGCTCGTACGCCGCGACGCAGAGTGCAACCTCGCTACCGGTTCCGATGAGGATGACGTCCGGCATTCCGTCCTGGCTATCAGCCAAGATGTAAGCTCCCTGAGCCAGGCCGGAAGGGGACGCATACTTCGTGCGATCCAAGGTCGGCACGTCCTGCCTGGTTAGGATCAGCGAGGCCGGCTCATGATGCATATTCATGATCACGCGCCAGGCCTCCACCACCTCGTTGGCATCGGCAGGCCGCAGCACGATCATTCCTGGCATCGCGCGCAGAGCAGCGAGGTGCTCAACCGGCTGATGGGTTGGCCCGTCTTCCCCCACGGCGATCGAATCGTGCGTGAAGATATGGATGACGGGTAGCTCCATGATTGCGCTGAGCCGGATCGCGCCTCTGGCATAGTTGCTGAAAATCAGGAATCCCGAGCCGTAGGGGCGGACTTTTATCAGGGCCATCCCGTTCAGGATCGCGGCCATCGCATGTTCGCGGACCCCAAAGTGAAGATTGCGGCCGCTGGGATTCTCGGCGGAATAGTCGCCCGCTTCCTCAAAGGTCAACCGTGTTTTCGTTGACGGGCCGAGATCTGCCGACCCGCCCATTAACCAAGGCACGCGCTTTGCCACTTCGTTCAACACCTTTCCAGAAGAAACACGTGTCGCCATGCCTTTGGCGTCTGCAGGAAAGACCGGCAGCTCCTTGTCCCATCCTTCGGGCAATTGCCGGTGTTGAATCCGATACAACTGGTCGGCCAGTTCCGGATACTTCGCTTTGTACTCTTTGATGCGGGTAAACCAGCCGTCACGGAGCATCTTTCCCCGAGCACCAATTCCCTGCCTGAAGTGATCATAGACACCGTCGGGAATATAGAATTTGGCGTCCTCCGGCCAGCCGTAATTTCTTTTCGTCAGCCGGATCTCCTCTTCCCCAAGCGGTTCGCCATGGGCAGCCGAGGTGTCCTGCTTGTTGGGTGCCCCGTACGCGATGTGGCTGTCCACGATGATCAGCGTGGGACGATCCGTTGTCTTCTGGAAAGTTCGAAACGCCCGCTCCAGCATCTCGAGGTCGTTCGCGTCACCGACGCGGGTGACGTTCCACCCGTAGGCGATGAACCTGGTCGCCACGTCTTCCGAGAAGGCCAAGGCGGTGTTGCCCTCGATCGTGATGTGATTGTTGTCATAGATCCAGCAGAGGTTCGAGAGACCCAGATGCCCGGCGAGGGAGGCTGCTTCGTGCGAGATCCCTTCCATCATGCAGCCATCCCCACAGATAGCATACACGTTGAAATTGATCAGGTCGTCGAAGCCGGGCCGATTGAAATGGTCTGCCATCCAGCGACCGGCCAAGGCCATGCCCACGCTGTTCGCAATCCCCTGGCCGAGCGGCCCGGTGGTAGTTTCGATGCCGGAGGTCCAGCGGTATTCCGGATGACCGGGACAACGGCTCCCCAATTGACGAAAATGTTTGATGGCCTCTAACGGAACCGCCAGCTCACCGAGCGTTTCATACTCTTTGCTGACAGCTTTGATGCCCGTCAGATGGGAGAGAGAGTACAACAGCATGGAGGCATGTCCGATGGAAAGCACAAAACGATCTCGATTGGGCCAGATCGGATCTTGCGGATCGAAACGGAGAAATCGCTGCCAGAGGCAGTAGGCCACGGGAGCCATCGCCATGGGTGTTCCCGGATGGCCGGAGTTGGCCTGCTGGATCGCGTCCATCGATAAGGTACGGATGGTGTTGATGCAGAGCTGATCGCTGGTCGGTTCTCTCATGGCAGCCTCGTTTTTATGCAGAAGGATGGAGTGAAAATTCCGAACTCAGGAGACGTTGCCCAATTGATGCCTTAGGCTCCCGCGAGGGAATCGTGCACGATCTGTTGGGCTTCCGCCACGATCGCCTTCAAGTGACGTTCGTCTTTAAAACTCTCCGCATAGATCTTGTAGATGTTTTCGGTGCCGGAGGGACGGGCCGCAAACCA
>DASPUC010000017.1 GCA_035623075.1 Nitrospiraceae bacterium
GCGGTTTAGGAAACCGTGGCCCCGACCCTCCTCCAGCCTATTCCAACTCACTCAGGCCAACTCCAGCCAAGGTTTGCGCAAAATCCGAACTTTGGCTGGAGTAGGCTGGAATGAGCTGGAGTGAGGTGGAGTTGAGCACAAAATGAGCACAATAGCCTAACCTAGGAGGGGAGATGGGAGCCATCTTAGGTAAAGTCGCTACAGTGCCAAGCCGGGCTGAGGACCAACATGTCAGGAGTTTTGAGGCGTGCCTTGGGAGGCGCTGCCCAAAAGACAGCGCCTCCCATTTCTAATCGTCAATTACGGTGACAAGCTGAAGTTGTTTCCCGTAACTCCCGTCGTAGAAGTAGTGGCGACCGAGTGAGGCGCGGGGTTCTGGGTTGCGTAAGTTGTCGTTGAGCCATCTGCTTGGAGGACCTGAGCGGTCCCCACAACAGTGTAGACACCGGCAACCGTCGACTGGTTTGTAGAGCTAAGTGTCAGGGGGAGAGGGGTACTGTACGGGTACAGCAACGGCGCGCCAACGGGCAGTGTGAGGTTGTAGGAGTAGTCACCGACTGTGGGCGTCGTGAGTAACACCATGGCCACTTGGGATTTGATGGTCACGGTGGGACCAGAGTTCAACGTCTGCTTCGCGCCGACCAGCACCATGCCCTCGTCCGTGGCGGGGTTGCTTAACGTGACGGTGCCGCTAATGCTCTGCGAGTTGGAGGCTTGCAACGTAAACGGGTTCGTGCTGGTACTAATGTTGGTGATGCTCGTATTACTTGCGATCGGGACTGAGGCGATGACTGCTGCGGCATTGCCATCCGCGGTAATCACGACATCAAAGTGACATGGGAAACTGGGACAGTGTGTTGCATCCGTAGGAAGAAGGCCGAGGAAGAATTCGCCAGTTTGGGTATTCGGGACCGTCGTACGAACGACCGTCCCATTCTGCTGGGCCGTCACGACGACGTTGTTCGTGAGCAGCGACATCGCAACAAAGCCGTCGATTCCGTTGTTCAGCACATCGGTCATCACCTGGATAACGGGCTTGAGCGCATAGCTGCCGTTATTGCGTGCCACGATTGAGTTGCACGCATTAAACTCGAGCACCACGTCTACATGTTGCCCGGCGGCCACGTCGAAGTCGTGAACCAGTTTAATGCCGCTCTGGACTGCGCTGGGCGTAGCGAGCGCAATTTCAGTGGTCGAGTTCATCAGGACCACCGAATTGGCCAGAGGCTGCAGGGGATTATTACTGTTCGGCACCAGGACCAGGCGCAACTGCTGGTAATGGCCTGCGGTCAGGGGGGCCTGGCCCAGCGAGAGAAGCGTGCCATTATTGAGGTTAAGCAGATTGATTTTCTGCGGCGGATTGAGAGTGATATCGGTCCAGCCGGGATCCGTGTCGGAAGCCGTGGAACTTTGATGCACTCGAACTGTGTTGGGGGTCACATACACGGCATTAAATCCACAGGCTGGGTCGTCGGTGAGCGAAACGGCCATGGTGCCCGTGCCGCCACCGCTGGCACTGCTACCACCGCTGCCACTCCCACCACTCCCGCAGCCGATGAGAAGGAACCCGAGCAGAACTGCCATCACCGCTCTCACTGAGTTGAAACAATTCTTGGAGGTATTCATCTTTTCCCCTCCTATCCTTGAGGGCCATCATCGTGCAAAGTTCGACATGGACAACTCACCCGGGAGCAAATTGCATACGAGGTGAGCGAACTACTGTCCAAGAGAGTCCGGTAATTCCTCAACAAATACATGGGATGAGTGGCCCCATCACAGGGAGAGATATAAAACAGAGTTGTGTAAAAAAACAACAGCTTAGTAGTCCTACGTAAACAAGTGTGTCATATGAATTTAAACTGCGTGGTGTATCTCAACCATCTTTCCCTAATCGGTCAATAGGAGGGGGTGGAGAAAAATTCCTGCGGAACCGCTGAAGAGAACAAAATCTTCGGAGGCAATCGAGTTCAATTAAAGGATTGCGTCAGATACCATGGGCACCGAAGAAATTTAACCGTCATATATGAAATGTCCAGAAATCCTTCTGAGTGTCGACTTTTAATCCAAGAAATTTCATACCCTTCCCTGCCACGATTTGGTGGTTCACAAACAACTGATTTTGCGATTCCGCCATAGCCTCACTATTGGACAGTCGCCCATCTCACTGAAAAGGATAGCCTGTGTCACTATCTTTTGAGAACACTTTTGCCAATAGCGTGGTACCTCGCCTTCACGGCGGGTAAACTTTTGGCGCCTAGATTGCCTTCCGATCCGTCCCAGAGAAACGGAAAGATTCCAATGAACTCCGGAGACGAACATATGAGCTGCATATACTTGTCATTTTCCGCCAGCATTTTCCGCGTCTCCCCCTCTGTGGCTTGTGCAGGCATAATGGCTTGAGGAACAGCGATGAGCCTCTGATTCGCGATTAACTTAGAGCGCAACCTTTCTACATACCAAGACATGGAACGACCACCACAGTCCTTAAACGTGCCATGGTAGCAATCAAATCCGACCCAATCATACCCACTAGGAATTACGAACTTATTATTTCTAAGTGTCGCAGCAGCAAAAATGACTGCCACAGGCACGCCTGGGAATGTTGCATGAATCAGGGCGTTGACTGTCGCTAGATTTGTCGTCATTTGTTCAGGTGTCACACAATTTGATGGGCTAATGACGCAGTTTTGTGAGGCAGACCAGTAAGGCTCATCAAGTGGGTAAAATGCTGCCACATGCTCAATGCCGGCGGCCCTTACGGTCGATGCGATATTCTGCCATCTTGCCTGATAGTCGCTCCTTAAATTTAAATACTCGTCAAATAGTTCCCATCGCATACTGATTATCGACTTCATTCCATTTCTGGCAGCTTTGGAGACTTTGTTTGAAATATTCCCCGCGATCCACGCGATGTTGGAATGATCTGAAATATCATTAATGTAATCCCCACTTCCCACTCCATCCATCGCGCTCGCGAAATACCCAAAGAATTTAATATGGGGTGCCATTTCTTGGGAGGGGAGACATTCGCCAGCTTTAGGATCTAGTGCCCAGCCCTGGGCAGGTCCCCATAATGTTCCGATCACTCCTCCGATAATCGCCAGACAACGCATCGCCTTAACAAAATTCCTAACTGAGTCTCCGATATTCGTATCCACGTTAGCCATTTTTGCCTCTCACAACGAAGAAAAGTTATACGTGAAGTAGCGCAAGCAAGTTCAACTACCGGCCTAAGCGAACTATGACTCGGTTACTCGTCGGTTTCAGCTTATTGATATGCATCAGGAGCTAGCCCTGTCTGATATCTTCAAAATCCACTTCCGATTCAGCTCCTAAAGGTGGGCTTCGGCGGTGGCGCGTCTTTCGCGATCCACGTTGCTATAGATGCGGTTTTGCTGTGTACGCGGACGCATGAGGCCTGAAGAGTACCACGGGCTCAAAAGGGTAGCAACCTTCCCCCCGGTTCACAAGGGCGGGCTCTTGATTTCTTGACGGGACCGGTTCTAAATGCGATGCACCTACGGAAGAAGTTGAGAGCGCGACACCCGCCGAAGTGCGGAAAGGCAAGATGCGCAAGGAGGATGCCCCGTGCAAAGGACAGGAATTATAGGCCAGGTTATTTTCACAGGACTGTTGAGCGTGAGTGGGCTGGCTTTTGCGTTGGATGTCGCCGATGTGACTAGGGAGTGGACTCCCGAAGGGAAAAAACTTGCCGCTGAACGGGCCAAGCTGCCTGCTCACGATGAAATGGTCCGCGTCCCTGCGGGTCCGTTCATGATGGGAAGTGACAAGAAAGTTGATCATAACGCCTATCGTGCTGAGTTTCCGCAGCGCAGCGTCTATCTGGACGCTTTCGACATCGATAAGTTTGAGGTCACGACAGTGCAGTTCTTGAAGTTCGTCCTCGCCACGAATCGATCTCCCTTGATTGACTGGCAATACGATGGTGGAAATTTTCAAGACACCATGGTCAATCATCCGGTTATGCACGTCTCCTGGTACGACGCCGATGCCTATTGCAAGTGGGCAGGCAAGCGGTTGCCCTCTTCGGCAGAATGGGAGAAGGCGGCTCGAGGCGAGGACGGACGCATCTACCCATGGGGCAACGAACCGGCAGGTTTGAGCCGCGCGAACTTCGCCCGCACGGGGCTATCCGGCCCGGTGCGTGATCGGCCGGAACGTCTGCTGCTCTACCCGCCCATCATCTCTGTCGACAAGTACGAGAACGCCGTCAGCCCCTATGGCGTCTATCAGATGGCCGGCAATGTCGCAGAATGGACAGCCGACTGGTATGACCCCGACTACTACAAAAAGGCACCGAACCGAAATCCAAAGGGGCCTGAGAAGGGAACCCAGAAGGCCTTTCGTGGAGGAGGTTGGATCGACAGTGCGCCTTCCGTGCGACCTGCCCAGCGAAATGGAACAGAGCCTAACACGAAGATGAACTGGCTCGGGTTTCGCTGTGCACGGGATGTGAAAGAAGGGGGTGAAGCGTCGCAAGCGAAGCCGGAACGAACCAGTCTACAGTAAGCCTTCCTGACGCGGGTCCTATCACATCACAGGCCGGTCCGAGGGGTCATGCCGCCTCAGCAACTCGGCGGCGTGACCCGCGGTTGATTAGTTTGCTTCCTCTTGTGAATCTCTTATGAGAGCAAGTAGTTAGAGATTTGCGCTACCTCACCGCTACCAGCTCGAAATCATTTGGTTTTGGAACCGGCAGAAGGATACGTCAAAGTCATTGAAAAATCGACTTCTCCCCTCGCGACCATGAGAGAGGTTTTTGAACACTGTGCGCAGATCGACTAGACAAGCGGAAAGAAGCTGAAGATCGTTTTGAAGGTTTTGTCTTTCGTTCGAAGTGGTGAACAGGTAAGACTCGAATGGTTAGACTGAGCTTGTGCTAAATTTGTGCTAAAAGTAACCCTAAAGGCCACGATTCATTGGAATCAATGGAAACAGTAGAAGCCACCTAAGAGCCCAATAAAGAACGAAAAGTGGGGAAACCATTTGAAACACCGAGCCTTTTCAAAAACATCTAGCTTCCATTTGTAAACCGCAGGTTGGAGGTTCGATTCCTCTCGCCAGCTCCAGCACATAGACGGCTCGCCTCCTCTCAGTTGCCACCACTTTACTCCCTCTTGCTAGGCCGAGCCCCTGGTTGAGGCGATCCACTGCAGCCTTGCTCCTCAACGGCAACCATTTCCCATAGGTATCGACCGTCAATTGAATGCTCGTGTGATCGAGTTGGCATTGCACATAAGCGACCGACTCCCCTTGCTGTAACACCGGACTCGCATAGGTGTGACGGAGACCCTGTGGGATGAAATGCTTCGGCCGTCCTGCCAGCGGATCAAAGGAGATGAACGGGTTATCATCCTAAGCCCTGTGGGAATCGGCTAATCCAGTGGCCACCGTATCACAGAGTGGAGTCGTAACTAGATTTCTTCCGCCAGAGAATCTACCATAGGGCCCTCACGTGGTGATACGATTGCGTGGCCTTCCCCAGTCTCCACCGGGGCAATCTCAGTCAGCACAAGCGAGAGAAGAGACGGGTTGCTGCCGAAGGGGAAGGAGAACTCGGTGCGACCAGAGGAGCATGATGACGAACGATGAACTGACCACTGCCATCGCCGACGCGATTTACGATTTCTCGGATACGTTGCGTGGCCTGCTCGAAGAAGCGGGACGACGCCTCGATGAGGGACAGGGGAATGCGGCGCTCTTCCAGTCGTCTCACCTTGGGGCCCGTATTCTCGCCTTCATCGAACATGAGAAGCCCAAGGAAAAAGGATGACCGACGACGGCTCTGGACATTTGCCCCACGAAAGGGATTCGGATGCGTGTATGTCTCTCCCTCAGTCTAGCCCTGGTACTCAGTGTCCAGCTCATGGGCTGCCGCCCGAGCGGGCAAGCCACCTTAGATGGCATCATGTATTCGTGGGTGGGCCAGCCCCGTGATGCCTTCGAGCGTGCTTGGGGTCCACCCATCCGGGAGATCCCCTTAACGACAGGGGGCAGCCTCCTGATCTATCACCGTGCCGAACAACAGAACGAAGCGCTCGGAGGCGATCGTGAAGCAAGCGCATCGAAGCGGTGTCGGGTGGAAATCGAAACGGATAAGTACCAAAAGATTGTCGGCTGGCGCTATCAAAGTGAGTGTTATTAGGAGAAGACAGGCTCCTCCCACAGGGTGAGTGAGGCCGGATGAGAAAGGCCGATATTGCCAGATGCAATCATGAGCAGGCCGGATCTTGGAGCAAGAGGCACTGGCGCTGTTGGAGTGGATTCTTGAACTTCTCAAGTCCGGAACCGATCTGAACGGCACGTGGCAGGGTTCGCTGGCCGAATCCACGGGTCCTGCGCGCCATCAGACGCCAGAAAAGTACGAGTGAGGCCGAAGAGGAAGGAGAATGCAATGCATATGATGCTTATTGTCGTACTTGCGGGACTGACCTAGCCCCCTTAATCCGGTCCACCCTGTATGTTAGGGTCGGGCCAAAAGGAGGGCCATATGCCACGTTTCCGTCACACCGTCGAACAGATCCTCGCCAAATTGCGTGAAGCCGAAGTCGCCCTGAGCAAGGGCC
>DASPUC010000018.1 GCA_035623075.1 Nitrospiraceae bacterium
GACCATCAATCGAGAATTAGAAGTTCTGACGAAGATGATGCGGTTAGGCTACGAAAATCACAAGGTAGCAAGGATTCCCATTATTCGCCAACTCAAGGAGGCCGCTCCCCGATCGGGCTTCTTTGAGCGGAGAGATTTCGAGAGCGTGAGAAGGCAATTGCGTGTGGACCTTCAGGTGGCCATCTGCATCGCCTATACGTACGGTTGGAGAGTTCAGAGCGAAGTATTGTCGCTGTCCCTCGCGCAAGTGGATCTGGAGGCTGGTACCTTACGGCTGGATCCGGGCAGCACCAAGAATGAAGACGCGCGGGTGGTCTACCTGACGGCGGACCTGAAAACCTTCATCGCCGAGCAAATGGACCGGGTCAAAGCGCTCAGTAAAAAACTTCAGCGCATCATTCCCCATCTGTTTCCGCATCTCACAGGAAGGCATATCGGCGAACGTATCCAGGATTTCCGGAAGGCTTGGGCGACAGCCTGCAAGAAGGTGGGACTACCAGGAATGCTCCGACATGATTGCCGGCGTACAGCGGTCCGGAATTTAGTCAATGCGGGGGTGTCCGAGCGAGTGGCCATGAAGATTACGGGTCATCGGACCAGAGAGGTCTTCGACCGGTACCATATCGTGAGTCCGAGTGATCTTCAGGAGGCATCGAGAAAGCTGTCTGCTCCAGTTCTGGGCACGATTTCGGGCACGCCGAAGCCCGCCGTTATTGACCCCCCAAAGTTAAGTGTGCGATAAACAAGCGGCGCGCCCGTAGCTCAGTTGGATAGAGCGTCGGGCTTCGAACCCGCAGGTCGCAGGTTCAATTCCTGCCGGGCGCACCAATTCTTTCAAGCACTTATGAACCATTTGCTCCTCTGAGCGAGTATGGATCCACGGTTTGTGTTACGGTTCCGCCTGGGAATCGTCCCTCATACGGGCTACCCCCAGATCTATCACCGTGCCGAACAACAGAAGGAAATGCTAGGAGGCGATCGCGACGTGGGCGCGCTGCAGCGGTGTCGGGTGGAAGTCGAAACTGATGCCTACCAAAAGATTGTCGACTGGCGGTATCAAAGCGAGTGTTATTAGGACAAGAAGGGGCTCTTGCCGAAGGGGAAGTCGGTTGAAGTCGATGGCGAGCGACGCATGAACACGATCCCTCTCGTGGCTTCCGGCCTGCTGGCCGTTCTGGCATGCGCTGGGCCGTCTGAAACGGCGGCGGTCGAGTGGATCATGGTGGCCGAAACCGGACCAGTCGAGGAGGGCTTCATTACCTATGCAGGCCCCGCCACGATCCGCCGGAGTGGGACCACGGTGAGGATGGTGTCGTTAATCGACTCCACGATGGCCGAGGATGTGGCCAGGGAGCGACACCGCGTGTCCTGGAAAGACGAATGGGAATACGATTGTCAAGACAGGCAGGTCAGACCGCTGCAGTTCACGGAGTATGCGGGGAGAATGGGAACCGGTGAGAAAATGTTCAGCCACAGGGTTCCGACGTTTGTCTGGTCAAAATTGACTCCTGGTAGTGTCGGCGAGCAACTCTGGCGAATTGCCTGCGGGAAGGAGTGAGCACGTCGGAGGACACGATCACTGCCGGAAGGGATATGAGGCGCTTGCATGAAGGTCGATTGGTATTTGCTGAGTCTGACCGGGGCGTTGATGGTGTTCATCGGTATTTTCACCGCGATTGGCTGGTACACCTTTCGATAGATGGAAGCAAATCACGATGTACTCTAGGAGGCAAGATATGCATATCCAGAAGGTTCCAACTCCGTGGTGGCGCGTGCTTTTCGTGTGCTGCGGCGTGGTGCTCACCGTCGTCGGGTTGTCAGGCTGTCGTGAAGATGATGCGGGGCCTCCCTTGACGACCACCTATCAGGCCATCGTGATGACAAATGGCCAACTGTTTTTCGGGAAGCTGCAACAGGCCGGAAGCCGGTTCCCCGTGCTCACGGACGTGCATATTATCCAGACTCAAACCAACCCCGAGACGAAACAGGTCAGTAATGTCTTGGTCAAACGCGGGAAGGAAGCCCATGCGCCCGATCGGATGGTCCTGAATGCGCAGCAGATTCTCATCATCGAGCCTGTGACGCCTGGCTCCCAGATTGAGAAACTCCTCCAAGAATCCACAACAAAGTAACGTTCTGCGCATGAGAAAGGCCGAAATTGCCCAACGCATTCATGAACAGGTGGGGATCTCGCAGGACCAGGCGCTGGAACTCTTGGAGTGGATTATTGGACTGTTCAAGGCCACCCTTCAGCGCGGGGAATCCATTGCCATTAACGGCTTTGGCCGGTTCCATGTCCGCCAGAAACAGGCACGCCAAGGACGCAACCCCCGCACGGGTAAACCCACGACGATCACGGCTCGTCGCGTGATCACATTTCGTCCAAGCTCTGAGTTCAAAGCGGCGGTCGAGGCGGTGGGATATGACTCCGACACCAGATAAGAAGCCACGTCTTTCCCCGTTGGAGACCTTCACCCATCCCCCCACGAAGCCCGGCTGGTACTGGTTCAAAGACCCGCTCGCCGTCTATGCCGTCATGGTCGAGGTCCAAGAGATCGACGGGCAACTGATGGTGTATCTTCTGCAGAAGCATCAACCTGTCGCTGACCTGACTGGCACCTGGCAAGGGCCGCTGGCTACAGCACCCGTCAGTCAGCGCACGCACGAGACGAAAGGATTGCCGCCGAAGGGGAAATAGACGATGAAACACAATCTTGGTCGATTCTTTGTGATAGCCAGACTGCTGCCGGTCTCGCTCAGTCTGGGCGCTGTCCTCACTATCATCGGCTGCGCCTCTGCCGAAGATCACCAGCGCCAGGCAAGAGCCGCCGACTTTAATCAATGGCTCGGGCAAGATAAACAAAGCCGGGTGAGACAGGTCGGCCCGCCAGACACTTGCACCCAGGCTGGAGGCGGCGAACTCTGTGAATGGCGTCCCAATGGGAGCGTGCTGCGCTATCGCTATGATGCCAGGGGCATCGCGCAAAGTTGGACGTATCTGAGTCAGCAATTGGGCGTGATGGAACGGTCCGAAGATCAGGCCTCCCAGGGGGGTGCCTGGCAGGCGGTCAAAGACAGCGTCAATAATTCAAAGTTTGGTTACGGGGGCACAGGTCGGTGATCGCTCCGCCTGCTGAGTGAGCAGTCGCACTTCCGACCAGAGGCCTCCCTGCGAGACTCCTCATGGCATTTACCCATCCGACCCTACCGTCGTTTTCCCATCTCTTGTCCCGTGACGTACCAGACAGGTCCTTTTGAGGGCTCCGGCACGGTGTGGAATCTTTCCCGCGCGGGCTGGCGGTTCTCTGGCGATCTGCCGTTACGCGTCGGCGAAGTCTGTTCATTGACGGTGAACCTGTCGAGTGACCAGCGAGTCTATGTGATCGCTGGCATTGTCCGTTGGGTGCGGGTCGAAGAGTACGGTCTCGAAACGCTTGTGATCGACGACGAGTCACGGGCTGATATGGAAGAGTACCTCTGCCAACGAGGATGTGAATCCGAAGGGTAGCAAAAGATGGCTGAACGTGTCGCCTCCAATGCACTAATAGCCCAACCTATCCATGGGAACGAGGAGACATCTCAATGGTTGTGCTCCTAGGAGTCGCTATTGCAGCATTGGTGGCCATGGAAGTGTGGTGGTTCAATCAACCGACTGACCTAGCCCCCTTAATCCGGTCCACCCTGTATGTTAGGGTCGGGCCAAAAGGAGGGCCATATGCCACGTTTCCGTCACACCGTCGAACAGATCCTCGCCAAATTGCGTGAAGCCGAAGTCGCCCTGAGCAAGGGCC
>DASPUC010000019.1 GCA_035623075.1 Nitrospiraceae bacterium
GCGGTTTAGGAAACCGTGGCCCCGACCCTCCTCCAGCCTATTCCAACTCACTCAGGCCAACTCCAGCCAAGGTTTGCGCAAAATCCGAACTTTGGCTGGAGTAGGCTGGAATGAGCTGGAGTGAGGTGGAGTTGAGCACAATTTGAGCACAGTTCCGGGGCGAACGATTGGAGAGAGCCGTAGCGCCTGACAATAAGAAGTGTAAACCCCTTGGGGTTTTCCGGTCTTAGGTTGGGCCTGTGCCTGCACCACCGCGACCGCCGATGCCACTGTCACGGTGCATGGCTGGGTCTTCATTGTTGGCAACGCGACAGACAGAGGAGTGCTCTGTCGGGCGGTTCGCGCCTCAATTCGTCTTGAAGCCGATGATTCGCGACACGTCGGTGAGGAGCCCGAACGCCGTCGTCTTATCCATCCCGCCCGCGAGCACGTAGCCTTTGCCGCCGGTTTCAACTTCGAGGCCATGCGCCGTCAGAGACACGATCGCCCGATGGGCCATGCCCGCCGCCTGGGCCGTCGGGACCTCGACGAGCACACCTCCGGGAAGGCCTACTTCCTCGTCGGTGATGCCATTCTTAATAATGAGTCGATGGATTTCGTCTTTCCTGAACGTGCGGCCGTTGCTCTCGATCGTGTCCGCCGTCACGCGAAACGTGCTCGGCGCGCGGTGTGATGGCGGGCGCAGATCACGGTTCCACGCCCACCAGGCGGCCCAGCCGCCGCCCCCCATGCCGATCAGGCCGAGAAGAGTATCGGATTTGACGAAACTCAGCCCCATCAGAAACATGATCGACCCGAGAATCACGATGAACCAGAATTTCTTCTGGGGAGCCGGAGTCACGTCAAAGACCGTGGCAGTTCCGTCCTGCCGCTTGCGATATTCTGAATCACTCATTGGCGACCTCCTTGTGAGCTACGACTGGCAACCCTGGACTTTGCGGTCAGGTACCGTGCGCACAATTTCGCTCCGCTTTGGACAGTTCAGCCACCCTTTTTCTTCAGCTCGCCATCGGGAGTGTCGAGCGTCCCATCGTCGTTAATGTCGATCGGGAAGTCATATTGGGACCCGTCGAGCCAGCGCAGGTAGATTTTTCCGCCGCCGGTCCAACATTCGGCCTCTTTCTCGCTAAACAATGCGGCCATTTTCCCGTCCTTCATCACGACGTCCGGCTCGCGCAGAGTTGCTTTGCCTGAGCGGAACACAATCCTGGGCCCCGGCCCTCCCGCGGCAGATTCGTACCGCCCCTCGAACTTCCCGGCACAGCTAATCAGGCCCGGCTTCGGTGCCTGTCCTGCCCGCTGTGCAGACTGTTCGGCAGCCTTCGCAGCGTTGCCGGTCACCGTCGCAAACACGAGTACCCCACTGATCAAGGCACAGACGGTAAGCTTCATGGTGTCTCCTTTTGGCAAGAACGAACGGGGAGGTGCTTTTTCTCTATCGTCAGCCGGGCCTGGCCATGAATGCGGCCCGTGCCGCATCACCCTGCTGATTGGATTGGGCCGAGGGCGGTATTGAATCGACTTCGCATAGTCACGTCAAGAGAAAAATCCGACGCGTTCAAAACTGATCGCGACGCTGCTATAAGCCCGCGTAGCGAGTACCTTCATGTGGGTCATGTGCAGGGGACCGTGAACGGTCGCGGCAAGACGAGAGGGGGTGCCAAAAACCTTTGTGTCCCCTCTTGCTCAAGCTGGTGAAGTTGCAAGGGGTTGGATCGGTCTTTCAGGGAATTCACAAACAACTGTTTCTGGAAAATTGTTTTGTGAACCGTCATCTCTGGAATAGCATGATCCTCTAATAGGCCCAGAATGGCCCAGTACCGAGCACGGATACTTTTCCACCAAGGCCGACATAGACCGTCCTGCCAAAAAAGAATGGCAGCCCCCAGTCAAACAACCCCGCAGAAAATGTTGGTCCGCCCACATTGCTAATGGCGGCATTTCCTGAAGAGAAGAGGGGTATGGGATTGGCGAGCTGAAAATTGACCAGGCTTGACGGAGACCCTGACAACTCCGTGTTGACCGCCGAGAAGGATAACGGAGAAGACGGGCAGTACAGAAAAGACAAATTTCCGGGACACAGCGGAATAGACAATGACGAGTCACTGAAAAAAAAGGCACTGGAGCCGGTATCGAATATTCCCGCTTCCTGCGTACTGACACCAGGGCTGGGGTTAAAGTGTGTCACGATTTGGCCCGATAAGTTGGTCGGTAACACCGTGACCCCGGAAGGTTGGTTATTGGATCTTGTTCCTATGCCTAGAATCAGGGAACCGGTAAGGGAGGGCGATCCACTGGCGGGCACAGACGGCAGGGCGACTATGACCCCATTATTATCAACTGGCAGAAGTCCCACCGGATTCTGGACCTGTTGGGAGGCCGAGATTGCAGTAGCAACACAAGGGAGTGGCGCACAGTTATAGTAAACCCCGCCGTCTAAAGGAAATACCCCAACGCCCAAGATGCCATTGAATCCGGCTTGTGCAGGACTAGAGTCGACTGAGGCTACGCCGCAGACGTTCGAAGCAGGTTGGCCCGCGGGGGTGTATTGTCCCGCGAAGGTCGGATCGATCACTTGGATAGGGACCATCACAGCCGGTTCCCCTCCCAAAATGATGTCCGCTGATTGAACGCGCCCCCAATCGGCAGTGCCTCCAAAATACATGCATTCTCCGATGTTGCTGGATGGGAGTGTGATCCCTAAGACAGAGGTAAAAATCCGGAGTCCCGATGATCCGGTATCCACCAGAACGTCCGTAATGGTTTGACAGTTTGAGGTAGCGGGCTGGCAAATGGTGACTTGGGTGCAGGGCTCATTGGCAAATATGCAGACCGCGGCAGAAGATGGATTTATTGTGATTGCGAGGACGTTGAGACCAGAAGGCCCGGAAGGAGTGGAAGGGCTAGAGCCTCCTGAATTGCCACAACCTAGCAGAAGCGTTACGGCAACGCCGAAAAGACCCGATACGCACGATCTCAGAATCATTGGATCATCTCTCTTGTCACTCCCGAAGGGAGGAGTGATGGAATATAGGCTCTTCCGCGTATATCTCCTGGATGACCGCCCGTTTCTACCACGACACGGGACCCCTGGATGCGGGTCATCCCACGCCTCCCAGGCCCGTTCGATGCGGCCGCAGTAGCTGCCTCCTGGTATTCCTGAAAATAAGAACCCAAGAGTGAAACCAAGTGTGGAGGTCTTCTTCCTCTCCAGGCCACGGCAAAGACCGTATCCCCAAACACATATTCCCGAAGCACGAGCTCCAATGTAGTAATTTCCTGAATGATATATCCCTGTTCCGTGATCACCCTGATTTGTCCGGTAAGTGCCACGCGGTCTGTTTCCACGGAACTCGCCGGTTCCCCCAAGACGGCCCAGGTTCTAGGGAGATTGATGATCAAGATCAGACTGATCGCTACTGCCATCTCAAGAACAAGCCTATGTTTCATCACATGCCTCTGGCAGCAAAGACCTGGCACTCGAGATCTGGTTCCATTCCCGTTTCTATATGAGTTTGATTCACTCCGGGGACTTAATGATCGCCTGGCTTGCCATCACACTGTTCGGGACAACGATTTCGTGGTTCTCCGGAGTCCTAATAATGGTATAGCCCAGGGTGAGGTCTGCTATCGTGCCAGTTTGAACGCCAGACGGAACCGTCAATTGCACCGAGTCCCCGATCTGGAACGGCCGATACAACAGCAGAGAGAATCCGGCGATCAGATTGCCGAGCGTACTCTGGGCAGCTAAGCCAATAAGAACAGAGGCCACACTGGCACCCGTGAGCAGCGCAGTCCCAAGGGAGCGGAGTTCGGGGATCAGGTGGGCATACAGAATCAAGGCGAGTACCCAAACGAGAACGTCCCCCATGCGACGCAGGAAGTTCGCCGTCGTGTGGTCCAGCACCCCACCTTCGAGCCGCTCCAGAGTTACGCGCAGCGAGCGCATGCTCAACCACGCCACCAGAAGGAACACCAGAGCGTAGAAGATTACTCCGAACAGTGTGCCAGGGTTGACAAATTCCCCGCTGAGAATCCGTTCCAATGGCGTCATATTTGCCTCCCGAGTAAATTTCAACTACAGAAATTATTTGTTTTTGAACCGGCATTAGGATAGGTCGAATTCTTCGGGAAATCGACCAGATTTTATTGCGATTTTCGATAAGGTTTTTGGCTCAGATCAATCGGGACTAATCAAAGCCTTATTTTTACGGCGGTTACTTTTCAGAATAGGATTTTTTACTCAAAATTTATGACTGAGAGGCCGAATCGGAGCCGAATACCTCAAGCGACGAAGGAACGGATAGAGGCTTAGCCGAACTACGTATTTTCTCTGTGGCCATTTTTGTGCCAGAACAAAATCGGGAACCAAGGGAAGGGACAGAAAACAATAGAAGAAATAGAACCCCCGAACCTCGCGGGATCTCGGATATAAACGGGGAAACCGTTGCAACAGCGAGCAACCTCAAAAATCTGTCTGTTTACCTTCACACGGAAGAGGCCACAGGTTCGATACCTGTATCGCCCACCACTTCGCTAGGACTTACCGCAGGTTCTCTCTCCTAAATGCGCCAAGTTTCTGGTTTTTTGGGGGAGCGGTTGAAACCGCCTGTTTTCTAGACAGAATTCGGATCGTCGGCTACACTTCAATTTGTCAATTCAGTAGCAACCGGAGCGGTCGAACAGACGTAGACTAAAGTGAGGTTAGCCATGCGGACAACAGCTCTTGCCGTTGGTGTGTTGCTTCTGGTCATTGTTACCGGCTGTGCGAGTAATCGCCAAGAACAGACCGCGGTAGATCTAGGAGACGGAGATTATCGGGCACCAGCCAGCATTTATAGTGTTATGGACAGCACCGCGTTGGTGTATACCAACCCGATCGCTGGCTCCCCGATCAACGATAACGTCTGGCGCTGGACCGCATTCATCTTGCACCCTGTCGGAATGGCGTTGGATTACGGCTTTAATCGGCCATTCTACAAGCTCACCAGCTCGATGCCTTATCTCTTCGGCTATACCAGTGAGGACGCGGTGCTGGACAGCCAGCGCCAATAACCTTCCTCCCTTCCTGAGAAATTGACAACAACGCCCGCTCAACATCTGAGCGGGCGTTGTCGTTTGTCCTCTTGGCAAACCAGTTCTTATTTCGTGTATGCTCCCTTAGTGAGGTCGAGTAGCCAATCCGCAGAACTACGTCTGCCTTTCCTGCACCATCTCGCGCTAATTTCTTGGGTAGGATTCTCCCTTCTGCTCCCAGGTTGTGAGACCTCTGTTCCGCGGCCCCCACTGCCACCGTCCGAAAGCGATTTGATCCTGTTGAAGTCGACTGCATTATGCAATCGAAAGGCCGATTTTAGTAAAAACCACCCCCTTGCATCCCTCAAGCAAAAGACGTGGGGGACTGGACAGGAATTGATCCTGTTGTCCGATCGGAGCCCATCGCACGCCGACGAGTCATTTTTTTTCGATGAAGATGGGCTCTTGGTTGGTGCGCTGTTCACCTTCTCCTCCGGCCTGGATCTTTCACCCTATCCGGTGCTACGAGATACGCTTGCCAGGTTAAAGCCTGTTCTGGAGTTCTACGTCAACGTCGCGAATCTCTCATCAAAGGACAGCATGAACTCTAGTACCCTCTACGAAACCGGGGATGAAAAATCGACGACTCAGTATCTGGTACTCGCTGCGGGAGAGCATCCGACGTTACTCCAGGCTTCCATCACAATCGATCCCTACGCGCGTCTCTTCTCCCCTTACCGGCGGGAATTTCTTGAGCGGTTGCGAAATCCGACTGGTACCAAGCCCGGACTAAAGCTTGAGAGTCAAGGTGCCGACGATAAGGAACCGTTCCCGTCACTCCAGCAATTTGCTCGCGGTGAGACGGCACAGCTGTCCTACTGCGGCAGTCAAAACTACGACATTGCCGCGGATGCATATCAAAAGGCGATCGCGAGCGGTTTCTCCAACAAAGTGTGGCTGGCCGAAGCACATCACAAGCTCGGCCTTGCCTGGGAAGGGAAAGGTCAGTATGAAAAGGCCAAAGCGGAGATGCTGCAGTCGCTTACGATCAGGCCCAACACTCCCGAAATCTTAAACAACCTTGGGACTGTGTACGTCAAGTTGGGAGACAAGGCGAACGCGCTGGCCTCTTTCGAAAAAGCTGTCACTCTTCGTCCGAACTACGCCATTGCACGCTATCACCTCGCGGAAGCCTATGAACCGACTGACTCCAAACGCTCGATTTCGGAGTACGAAACCTATCTCGCCCTCGTCGAAGGGATCCCCGACGAAGCCGACCGAATCGCGCTCGTGCAACAACGGGTCAAGGCCTTGAAAAAGCCCTGAGTCGGCGCCCGACAACCCTGGTGTTCTGATTGACCGAAAGAATAGGGCCAGATCGTAACGGTAGAATCTACCAGTTTCGAGACGGCACTACCGGCGGGTCTTCTCTTCCTGCTCTTGGAGCGTCTTGCAGGCGATACAGAGCGTCGTGACCGGCCGAGCCTTGAGCCGTTCGTAAGGAATGTCCTCTTCGCATCGTTCACAGATCCCGTAGGTCTGCTTGTCCATACGATCGAGTGCTTCATCGATCTTCTTGAGCAGTTTCTGTTCGCGTTCCTTAATTCGCATGGAGAAATTCTGATCCGCCTCCGCTGTCGCTTGATCGCTGACATCCGCGAACGTTTCTTGACTCTTCCGAGTGGTACGCCCCTCTCCAGCCTCCGCTAAAATCGCAGCACGCTGGCGCTCAAGGTCTCGACGGATGCCGGTATATTTCCCACGCGCTGCTGAAGCGGGTTGTTTTCGCTTGATTGTGACAGCGTTAGTTAAAGATTTCGGAGAAACGGTTCGTTTGGAAGCAGTCCGTGCTTTCATCACTAAATCCTGCAGATGCTGGCTTCAGGCTTAACAGCGTCAAACTATAGCAGGGGGTTGAAGAGAGGGTCAATGGGACGACCAGGACAACAGCCTGCCTGGTTCGTCAAAGGTCCCGGCGGCCTTCGATCGACTTGAGCAAAGTCACTTCGTCGGCATATTCGATATCCATCCCGACGGGAATCCCGTAGGCGATTCGGGAGACTCGCGTGCCAAACGGTCTCAACTGGTTCGTCAAATAGATGGCTGTGGCTTCGCCCTCGATTGTAGGGTTGGTCGCGAAAATAACTTCTTCGATCCCCCCGAGCTTCACACGATCGATGAGTTCTTCCGCACGAATATCAGACGGTCCGACCCCCTCCAACGGTGAGAGGGCGCCCAATAAGACATGGTACAGGCCGCGATAACCGCCGGCGCGCTCAATGGCATAGAGCGTGCTGGGTTCTTCCACCACCATGATTCTGGTACGGTCTCGCTTCGGGTCCAGGCAAAGCTCGCACAACTCGCCCTCCGCGATATTTCGACATTGCCGACAGAACGTGAGGCCGTCTTTCACGGCACGAATGGCCTCAGCGAGCCGCAGCGCATCCTCACGATCAACCTTTAACACATGGAACGCTAACCGCTGCGCTGTCTTCTGTCCGATGCCCGGCAAACGGACCAACTCTCGAACTAGTCGAGCCAGCAATCCCTGTTGATCAACCGCCATAAAAGCCAGTCCGCTAGAAGAGCCCCGGGATATTGAGCCCGCCAGTCAAGGACTTCATTTCGTTCGCCATCATTTCCCGGGCTTTCCGTAGCGCGTCATTCGTCGCGGCCAACATGAGGTCCTGCACCATGTCGGCGTCTCCACTTTTAACGACTTCGGGATCAATGACGATCTTGACAAGTTCCATCGCGCCATTCGCCGTGACGGTCACACTGCCTCCCCCCGCCGTCCCCGTCACGGTCTTGGATGCGGCTTGTTCCTGTACTTTCGCCATCTGAGCCTGCATGGCCTGCGCCTGTTTGAGCAAACCCGCCATGTTGCCCAACGGATTTTTCATTGCCCCGCCTCCTTCTGATTCGACACCTGTCGAACATCAGCCAGCTCTGCTCCGAAGATCTCTAGGGCTTCCTTCACTACTGGATGAGTCCGAGCCTGCTCAAACATGACGAGGCGCTGTCCCTGCTCTTTGGCAGCCCTGAGCTGCGCCATCGTCTTCCCGGGTGGATCCGTGTCCGCCAACTCCACGATGCGCAGTCGGACCCTTCGGCTACTCAACCGTTCACAGATTGCCGTCAACGCGACAAGATTGTCTGGCTTCTCGATCATCCCTCGCGCAACCGTGGCTTGCCTGGTAAACCCGATTGTCACCTGATTTCCCTCTGTTTCCACCAATCGCCCCATCTCGAGAAAAGGTGCGATGTTCGGATGGGCGGCAGTAACAGCCTCTTGGAATGCCTCCCAATTGAGCGTTGCGAGCGGAGGCGAAGGTTCTGGGGGAAGCGGCGTCACGGCGGATTGCCGCGCACCCGCCTGATTAACCGACAAATCTAGCATGGATTCGGCCATCCCGGCGGTTGTAGCACGTACGCGTTCGGTGGACGACGGACCGCTCGATACAGTATCGGCCAATTGCGCAGCTCCTATTGATGGTGCCGCTGTAGAGCGGCCCGGCAGCTCCGGTTTGTTCGGCCTGGTCGATGATTCAGAGGGAGACCTTTGCTTTTGAATGGGCTGCGTCTCCTGATCAGGCTTTCTATCTGAGCGTCGGCCTAGGCGAGTGGCACGAACCGCCGCCGTTTCAAGGATGAACCGAGGGTGGGCGCTGAATCGGAGCGCATCTTCTGCCTGGGTAAAAATGGCGAAGAGTTCTTGGAGTTGTTCGGGCGAGAGCAATCGCGCATCAGCCGTGATTTGGGGCAAATCTTCTGCCGAAGCTTCAATCAGCCCGCGCAGTTCTTGAGGAGCCGTGACAACCGACGCCACCAGCATATTACGCAGATATTCGACCACGTCAGAACAATAGGCTCGGAGATCGTGCCCTTGATCGAGCAGATTGGCCAACATGCGGAGTGCAGCCGGAGTATCCTGACCGATAATCGCCTGGATGATTCCTCGAACGAGTTCCTGCGGTACAGCTCCCAGGAGCGCTTCAAGATCGGCGTGAACGATCGTGATACCGCCGAATGCGACGGCCTGGTCCAGGAGGCTGAGCGCGTCACGCATGCTCCCCTCACTAGCCCGAGCGAGCGCCATTAGGCTGCGATCCTCCAGTGCAATGCCATCCTGCCGTGCGACATGGCGCAACCGTTCGACAATCTCGGTGCGCGCGATGCGACGGAAATTATAGTGCTGACAACGAGACAGGATGGTGGCTGGAATCTTGTGGATTTCGGTAGTGGCGAAAATGAAGACCACATGCGACGGTGGTTCCTCCAGTGTCTTGAGGAGGGCGTTGAAGGCCGAATTTGACAACATATGGACTTCGTCGATGATGTAGACGCGATACTGACCACGGAAGGGCGCGAACTTGACGTTCTCGCGAATCTCGCGCACGTCATCCACGCTCGTATTGGACGCGCCATCGATTTCGATGACATCGACCGACGTTCCTTGAGCAATTTCCTGGCAGTTCACACAGGTCGTGCAGGGTGTACCGGTCGGTCCCCGCTCGCAGTTGAGACTCTTTGCGAGAATTCTCGCCACGGTTGTTTTCCCCACGCCGCGAGTACCGGAGAACAGATACGCATGGGCGATCCGTTTTGTGTTGATAGAATTGACCAGCGTTTGCACAACGTGTGGCTGACCGATCACATCATCGAATGTCCCAGGGCGGTATTTACGAGCAGAGACTTGGTAGTCCATTGATCGTATGTTTCCACATGGCAGGATGTTCAAACAGGCGATCCAACAAGGCCGCAGGGACTGAGAACTCCGAGGCGTACGTTCTGTGGTACGCCGAGGAGAGCGAAGGACCGAGAACGACGTTGGGAGCCTGTTTCAACATCCTGAAAAGCGGGGCCAGGTGATCCTGCGGCACCCAGGACTTTCTGCTTACCGTTGCTTCCTTCCGGACCTGGCGGGGTTCACAGGGTTCTGTTGCACAGGGCCCAGCCCCTTTTCGAAGTAATGAGCGTTGAGGACCGAGTGCTGAGTGGACACGGAATCAGCTTGATTTTGACACCCCATTCCTCAGCATTCATGACTCAGCGCTTGGGTTTGGCGGAGAGGGTGGGATTCGAACCCACGGTCCCGTTGCCGAGACGCATGCTTTCCAAGCATGTCGATTCGTCCACTCTCGCACCTCTCCACATCGACCTCATGCCAGGCGGCGAGCATCTTAACACGCGCTCTGAGCACCAGCAAGGCAACGATTCGCACGAAGATGCGTCACGTGGTTGATTCCGACGTTGACCACCAAAAGATTCATTTCCTATACTGCGGTCAAGCGAACGGAGGTGGGCGATGAGAATCGTGGTCGGACTCGGAGTGATCGTTCTGCTCCTTCTCGGATTGATCCTCTCTCTACCCTTCCTTGTCGACTTAAACAAGTACCAGGATCAATACAAGCCGCTCATCGAAGACGCGCTTAATCGCAAAGTCCAACTGCAAGACATCCGCTTGACCATCTGGCCACGTATCGGCGCACGTGTAACTGGCTTTGCCGTATTGGATGACCCGGCGTTTGATTCAAGTCCGTTCACCTCGCTCACCTCGCTCGATGTAGGGGTCAAACTGACGCCCCTGTTGAGCGGCAAAGTCGAAGTTGAAGAGATCACGCTCCGAGACCCAGTGATCACCGTCATCAAGAATAAGAATGGCGTCCTGAATGTGTCCACGCTCGGTCGCTCTGGTGTGGCAACGCCTGTCACGCCGTCGCACGCACCGGTTCCATCGGCCGAAGGTCCGCTCAAGATACTCGCGCTGCTGGCAGTTGACCAGGTCTCCATCGTGGGTGGGAAACTGACCTATCGCGATCTGTCAACAACTAGCCCGACTGAGTATGTGTTGCAGGAATTGGAACTGCTCCTGAAATCCGTACGACTGGGCCAAACCCCCAGTCTTCATCTGGCGACACTCATTCAACCATTCAACATGCCGGTGACTCTCAACGGCACGTTCGGGCCTCTTAAGGAAACAACGGACATCGATGCGATCAATATGCAACTCGCGCTGGGGAAAACCTCCTTGTCGATTACCGGAAGCATGGCCGAACATGACGCGAAGATCAACGTCGGTTCAGCGGTGATTAACACGGCCGATCTTCCGGTCGCTCTTCCGCTGAAGAAGCCGGTTGAGATACAGAACCTCCAGGTCGTCGCGGAGGTCAAGGGCCAGGAGGCACGCCTGCACAACCTGTCGCTGCACCTCTTCGGTGGGGAGGTGAAGGCACAGGGGACACTCACCTCCGGTTCCGACGCTCCTCCATTCGGAGCCAAGTTGACGATGAAAGACCTACAGCTCGGTCCAGCTCTTGAGGCAATTGCCGCCCTGGAAGTATCGATCAACGGAGCGGCTCAAGGAGACATGACCTTGCAGGGCCATGGTTTCTCGATGGCAGACCTCACTAAATCCCTAGAAGGAGCGGGCCATGTCGCAGTGAAAGAAGGGAAGGTCGAAGGGGCGAATTTGCTGCAGGAGGCCGTCTCCATCCTCAACGTCGCCGGCATTCACATCGACAATCCAAAAGTGACAGCCTTTTCGACTGTTGAGACGGATCTGGCCATCAAGCAAGGAGTTATTTACGTCCAGCGTCTCCTGATGGATAGCCATGATTTCCAAGCCACCGGAGGGGGGACTGTCGGATTTGATCACACTCTGAATCTCGTGGTAAACCTCAACCTCTCACAAGACCTCAGTCAGAAAATCGCCGGCTCCTCTCCTGTCGCTAAATTGGCCATCAGGGATGGGCGACTCGTTCTGCCGCTCCTCATCACCGGCACCGCGCAGGCGCCCTCATTCGGATTGGACATGAAGAGGATCAGCGGAAAGGTTCAAGAGCAGGTGCAGAAAAAAGTTGAGGAAGCCGTCGGCAGGCTTCTGAAAGGCACCACGAAACCGGAAGATCTGAAACAACAGGGCCAAGAGTTGTTCAAAGACTTCCTTGGACGCTAGGAGGATTGCCCTATGAATCCCATGGACACTATCGTGCAATACGCGGTGCAGTATGGAATGCAGGCTGTTGTGGCAATCGCCATTTTCACTGCCGGAGCGATGGCGGCACGATGGACGGGCAATCTCGCTCAGCAGCAACTAGAACGCTACACGCTGGAACCGCCCGTTCGCCTGTTACTCGTCCGCATCGTCAAGATTATCGTGCTGTTGTTTACGGCGGTCGTCGCGCTCGACGCGTTGGGAGTCCCGATCGCTCCGCTCGTCGCGGGGATCGGCGTCGCCGGCGTAGGGATCGGCCTCGCTCTTCAAGGGGTCTTGAGCAACGTGATGGCCGGGCTCTCGATCATCTTCACAAAACCGTACAAGGTCGGAGAACACATCTCATTGTTGGGCGTCCATGGCGATGTGATATTGATCGACATTTTCTCGACGACACTGATGCATCCGGACCGCTCGCGCGTCATTATCCCTAATCGGAAGATCGTTGGGGAAATCCTCCACAATTTTGGCATGATCCGACAGATCCACATGACCGTCGACGTGGCCTATACCACGGATCTTAACCAGGCGCTAACGATTATTCGTGAGGTCGTGACCGGTCATCCGCACGTGCTGAAAGATCCACCCCCTTCCGTCGGCATCAGTAACCTTGGTCATCCCGCTGTCACGATCGCTGTAGAGCCATGGTCCGCAGTCGCGCATTATAGTTCTACCCAGGCCGAAATAAACAAAGCGATTATTGAGCGATTGCGAGATGTTCGCGTTCAATTTCCTTCCGCTCCTCCTCCCCCGCCAGTATGAGCGCAAGGAACTCTTCCTATTCTCGTCCGTGAGGGGTGGAATCCAGAAAGGTTCCGAGACCATCCCGTCCTTGTGGCATTTTAGGTCTTTTATTGCGGCAAGAGGCCACAACAGCACGCATACGTGTAGGCCTGTAGGTGTTGTCAGTTATCGCAAACCATGTGAATTACATGGCAAGCTGGTGTCAACTCTACAGGGGCACCAAGATTGCTCGATCTCTGGGTACGGTTCTCAAACTTTGGCGTTGCGATTCGTCACGAAGTCGGCTATACAGGCATCCCCAAAACTTGAGTGCTGTATCGTGTTGGAGATATCGGATTGATGGACATTTAGTCACGTACGTGGCTCAGGAACCTGAGATTGATTTAGCATTTGAGAAAAACGTGATGTCATCGTCACCCCTCGTCTTAATCACGCCGTCTTCTTCTTCCATCATAGATCATGTATGCGCTGCTGACGTACCTGTCCGCTTCAAAATCATTCCACGCTTTATCCGTAGCTTCCAGCGGACAATTGAATACGATAGCAGGCTGACTGTCTGAACCAAGAATACGAACGCTCTCTAATTGTGGACATTGGGATATTTCGTGAATATCTCGCAATAGCGAAGATAGGGCGGGCGTCGTTGCCTTGAACCTTGCTCCAGAGGAGGAGAGATCATGCTGAAAGAGTTTAAGGAATTTGCCCTGAGGGGCAATGTGCTCGATATGGCGATCGGAATCATCATTGGAGCTGCATTTGGAAAGATTGTTACGTCGCTCGTCAGCGACGTGCTGATGCCACCTCTCGGGCTGCTGCTCGGTAAGGTCGATTTCTCAAGTCTTTTTCTGAATCTTTCCGGCATCCCCCAACAGTCATTAGCCGCGGCCAAGGCAGCCGGAGCCCCCACGATCAATTACGGGGTCTTTCTTCAGACCGTGTTTGATTTCGTCATTATTGCGTTCGTAATCTTCATGTTGGTCAAGCAGGTGAACCGGCTCAAGAAACCGGAGGCACCGACCGTCCCTACGACCAAAGAGTGCCCACAGTGTTTATCGACGATTCCGATTAAGGCAACCAGGTGCGCACACTGTACGTCCAATATCTAAGGTGCGCTATGAGTGATTCAACACATACAACTCACCTCACCAAACAAAAGGAGACCATGATGAAAGCCATAAAGATCTCTGTCCTGGCTGTCAGTATGCTGGCTATCGCCGGCAATGCGGGAGCCATCGATTTCGGTGCCATCTGCTGCGATGGCGGCTATGAATACCGCCACCCATCGGCCTGGGAAAAAGAACAGCAGCGGTTGAGAGATCAACTGGCCGCCGCACAGAAGCAGTTGGCCGATCGCGATCGTGAAATCGCCTCCCTCCGATCTAGTGCGGGTGATTCAGTCCGATCAGCCCAGGCTGAAGTCGACCGGTCCAAGTCGCGTATCGCGGAGCTTGAAGGGCAGCTGGCAGATCGAGATCGTGAGATGGCCTCTCTGCGGGCCGGTGCCGGCGATTCCTCCAGACTGGCAAGCCAACTGTCCTCGAGTCAAGCGGAACGGGATCGTTTGGCTTCAGAGCTTGCTGCGAGCCAAGCGTCGCTTGCAGCGCTTCAAGCTGGTGCGGGAGACAAGGACAAACTGGCCCCAGAACTCGCTGCTGCCAAACAACGCATTGCCGACCTTGAAAAACAACTCGCCGATCGAGATCGAGAACTGGTCGCACTTCGCGGCGACCTCTCCTCCGAAATGGCCAAACTGAAAGAAGCGCAACGCGGACTCATTCGTGCGCTGAGACCCGAGATCGAGAAGAAGCATATCACCGTCGAATTAGACAATGAGCGACTGCTGATCAACCTGGCCTCGGGGTACCTCTTTGGTTCCGGCGAAGATCAGCTCAAGCCGGCTGGCGCCGACGCACTGAAGCAAGTTGGTACCATCCTCAAAGATTTCCCCGAATATAAAGTTGCCGTGGACGGTCACACTGACGACCGGCCGATCCGGTCCACGCTCAAGAGGAAATTTCCTTCCAATAAGGAACTTTCCGAGGCGCGCGCGGCTAACGCAGCCGTAGCCTTGGCCGATGGTGGACTCACCGGAGCCGCCACAGCCGGCTACGCCGATACAATGCCGGTGGCACCAAACACCTCCGATGCAGGTCGGGCGAAAAACCGGCGCGTCGAGGTAAGGGTCACGAGGTAGGAGACATAGTTCATCTTGCTGGGCGAGGGAGCAGTTCTCCTCTTCCTCGCCCATCTCGATGCTGCGATGGGAAAGGAAGAGGGCAGGTTCCCCAGCTTGCGGGGCATTTAACGGCCATGGGGGGATCCTCATGAACCGATACATCACATGGGCATCGTACATCGCGTTGGCGCTTGTTGCAGCAGGATGCACTCGAGAGCCGATTTGCTGTGACGGCGGGTATGAATATCGGCATGCCGGCCGGACGGCTGAATCACCCAAACCGGACGAGCGCGACGCGAAGATCGCAATGTTGGAACAAGAGCGTCAACAGCAAACCGAATCGCTGGCGGCACTGCGGAGCCAAGTGGAGGAGCTCGAACGCCAACTCGCCGCGCAAGAGGCTACCCGCGTGACGCCGGTCGCGCAGGCCCAGCGTGGGCTCGGGGTGGCACTACGGCCTGAAATCGAGAAAGGCGACATCACGGTAGACGTGAACAGCGAACGCCTGTTGATCAAGCTCGCATCGACGTACTTGTTCGATTCCGGGCATGATGCCTTGAGGCCGGCAGGAATCGATGCACTCAAGCGTACCGGAGAGATTCTCAAGGATTACCCGGAATATCAGATGGAGGTCACTGGACATACCGACAACGTGCCGATTGGCAGCAAGCTCCTCCCGCGATTTGCGGACAATGAGGCGTTGTCCACTGCGCGTGCCGAGCAGGCCGCGCGCGTGCTCCAAGACAGTGGCGTTGATCCATCCAAGCTTCTGGTTCGTGGGTACGGTGACGCTCAACCGCTGGCAACAAATGATAACGAAGATGGTCGGCGTATGAATCGGCGCGTAGAGATTCGAGTTACACCGAAAAGATGAGCCGTTGGGATCAGCAATTTTGCGACGAAAGACGATTGAAGGAAGCTGGAGGATTCTGAAGACGGATAACTAGTGGACTCTCCGCCGTAGATCGGGCGGCGTATTCATGATGAATATGCCGCCCGCTTCTCTCCCTGCACATCACAGATGACAGTCGCTCTCCCTGCGAGTTCCCGCGATTGACTCCCCTGCCACGGTTGCCAAAATTTTATAGTGTCCAAGCCCCAGTTCTTTCCCATATGCTTCTCCCACCAACACATCCTGCACATGTTGGTGATCCCACGCCCGGAAAACGGACTTGCCCTCTTTGAGACCGTCAAATTCATGTCCTTCCAGCGCCTTGATCACCGCCTGTGTGTCGGTCATGCCTGCTCGCTGAGCGGCCTCGAGAATCTGGGGTCATAGCCGCATATCCCAGGTAACACCGCGAGGTCGGAGTGTGATTGTACTTGTCGATCACCCCTTGGATGAATCGGCGGGAGCTGTCGGTATCGATCTTCGGATCCCAGATCAAGCCCCACATTCCCGCATTGTTGGCATACCCAAGCGGCCGTCCAATCTGTTCTCCACCAATCATTCCCCCGACTCCAATCTTCTCCTTGGTCAACTCCAGCTTGGCATAGCCTTTGAGGGCATGGACCAAATCCCACCCGTAGAGATTGAGCAGGATTAGCGACGGATGTTTATCCTTCGCCCCCGCAAGGGCCGACGTAAAGTCCGTGGATCCAAACGGCATCAGTGCCTCGCCGGCGAATTCAACGCCATGGGCTTGCCCCGCTGTGACCATCGCTTGGGCTGTCGATTTGCCGTCGAGTGTGCTGGTCGTAATCATATACCAGCGGGTGCCGTATGCTTTAACAAGATGCGGAACGACGGCCTGCGACATCATCGTGGCGTTGGGCATAAACACAAAGGTATGTGAATTACAGGCAGCGCCGGTCAGCTCGGGAAGAGAGGCACCGGTGACCATGAACAGTTTGTTTTCTTTCTGAGCCAAGGCGCTCACTGCCAAAGCGCAGTCGCCGTTGAAGGTTCCCATCAAGAAGTCCACCCGTTCCTCCTTGATAAACTTTGTCGCGGCTTTAACTGCTGTTTCCGGATCCGAGGCATCGTCCGCTTCAAGGATGACGATCGGCCGCCCCAACACTCCACCCCGTTTATTGAACAGATCTACCGCTACATTGGCACCGTGCACGTCGTGGATCGACGAGGTCTTATAGGGGCTCGATAACGGATCGATGATCCCAACCTTGATCGGTTCGGCTGCGTGCGCCTGTCGCGAGCGTGGCGCGATGCTAAGAATTTGGCTGGCCAGATCCCCAAAAACTAGAGCTCCGCCAGTTGTAGCCGAAAGTTGTAGGAACGTTCTGCGAGAGATGCTAACCATGGCGACAATCCTCCTCTTTCATGGCAGGCCGGCTAGTCGGGTTCACATGGTTACACTGAACCTAACCGCTCTTGCAACAGATACGTCCACTCAGAGGAGAGAGCAGGGATGTCAAGAGTATGCTAAAGGTTGCCGACCCTGAGCATACGGTCGCGGCTCAATATAGGGCGGCGTGGCGGAGAACGATGATGAGAATCTTTTCCGGGTCACTAACTATATTGGTCTTCTGTGTAGACCTGCTTGATCGACCAGAAGACTGCTTCTTTCAATTTCTTAATCTGCGGATCCGGCGGATCATTCCGGATTTTTTGCAATTTCTTGTCGAGATCGAATAGCGGCTTCACCGACCGACGGTCCGGCACCCTACCCAACGCCCACGCCACTTCGGTTTGTACCGTGATGTCGATGCCGGGGGGATCGAGCATCTCCAGAAGCGGCGGGATGACGGACGAATCGTTGTGAATGTTGCCTAAGTCGCCCAATCCCTTTGCGGCCGCCGCTTGCAGTTCCGGTTGCCTCGAGTGTTTCAGGATATCGACCAGAATCGGTATGCCTTCTTTCCCCATGTTTCCAAGCGCCACAGCAGCTTGCTTGGACAGCTCTTTATCCTTCAGCGCTTCTTTTAATTTCGGCAAAGCCTCATCAGCTTCCATTTCTCCCAAGAGGGAAATGATCTTCAATTTTCTGAGCTGGCTCGTGTCCGATTTGTCCAAGAGCTTGAGTAGGCGATCCGGCTGTCCCCACTCGGCTGTGACAATCACGGGGAAGTCATACTGTTCCAGCCGCTCTTTCAATCGTTCCATGGCATAGGCCCCCGCATCGGCAGCTTTCGCGGTTTGAGCTGCGGCGACCGCGTCTTCGAAGTCCGTCCGGACCTCTTTCTGCCAATTGATCTTCATCGTTCCGAGCAGATAGTTCAGTTGGCATGCAGGACCTTTCCACAGGCGGGAGGGCGCATCAGGCAAGTCGGCGTCTCCACCGGCCGTCGTCGTGCCTTCCCATGTTTTGCGCTGCTCGCATTTCACCTTAAACAGAACGTCATGAGGCTTGGTGCGGTCCTGAACAATCGTATAGCCTAATTCTTGAAGGCGACGTGACGTCACCTCCGCAATGGGCTTGGCATCGATCGCTCCCTTGTCTGTGAGAGCAATTGCATCGACCAACACTGTTTGAATCTTTGCTAATTGGGCTTTTTGCTCTACTGTGAAGTAATCCCGATACGCCCACACAGGCCCGGTAAGAACACCCAAAAGAATGAATAAGACGAATAAAGAGGCTCGCATGAGGCACCTCCTACGGTAACGAATCGAAGAGGAGAGGGTCGCTTCTGCAACCCCAGAGATTGAAACCTGCACATCCCCCTGTTTTCTGAGGGTGAGTTCCCGAAGCGACGGGGCTATCTAAGCCGGCATAATTATTATACCCGCCGATAACCGTTCACGCCATAGAAAGCCATCCTGAAATCACGAATCGATGTCGAGGAAGTCCAAAACGCCCTGGAGAAGTCGAGGCAGTTCTTCTCCCGTACACAGCCTTTTCGCTCACAGATCGACAGTGTTGGTTTCTTCCTCAGCGTCAAGTCTCGCTCAACAAGAGCCCCGCAGGAGTATGGGTTGACACTGGGGCTCTTCCAACGGTACAAAAGGCTTACATCATCGAGTATTTTCGCCTGTTTGCTGAGCTCATTACGAGGAGTCTCCGGTCCTCTCCCCTGTGCGAGAGTGGCGGAACTGGCAGACGCGCGAGACTTAGGATCTCGTGGGCAACCGTGGGGGTTCAAGTCCCCCCTCTCGCACCAGACGATGTCATCACAGCCGGTTCGTGTTGGCTGTGTCGCCGAAGTAAGGGTGTGCGATAGTCATGAAGATGGAAGTCACGGAACTGGGACCGATGAAGCGGGCTCTCAAGATCGAGGTGCCGGCCGATGAGGTCACAGCGCGGTTCACAAGAGCGTACACTGAGCTGAATCGGCAGGTCAGTATCCCGGGGTTCCGTCCTGGCAAAGCGCCAGTGGCTCTGCTCGAGAAGAAATACGCAAAAACTATCGAAGAGGATGTGATCCGGAGCCTCGTGCCTGACTATTACGACCGAGCGGTCCGTCAAGCCGGAATCGTGCCGGTCTTGGTGGAAATCCCACCGCTCGAGCGAGTCAAAATAAAGAAAGATACGCCCTTCACTTTTACTGCAACGGTCGAGATTAAACCGAAAATCGATTTACGGGACTACAAAGCGCCAAATCCCATTTCCTTGAAACCGGACAAGCGGACAGTCACGGATGAGCAGATCAATCGGGGCTTGGAGGTCCTACGCGAACAACATGCTCGCCTCGATGCTGCTCCGGCTGGGCATGTGCTCAGCGACGGAGACTATGCCATTCTCGACCTGGAAGGGTCTCTGGACGGCAAACCGCTTGAGGGAACGAAAAAAGACGGTCAACTCCACAAAGTCGGTTCGAATGCTGCCATCCTGGGAATCGAGATCGATCGTCACGTGCTAGGGAAGCACGAAGGTGAAATCGTCACCATCCCGCAACCCTATCCCGCCAATCATCCGGACCAGCGGGTTGCCGGGAAAACCATGACGTTTGTCCTGACGATCAAAGCCATAAAACAGAAAATGCTTCCGGCTCTGGACGACGAGTTTGCGAAGGACTGTGGTCCTTACACGTCCCTCCAGGAGATCAAGGACCGTCTTCAGAGTGAAATGGAAAAGGCGCTGAAGAAGGAGATCGAAGACACCTACAAGGATACGATCCTGAAGCGCCTGATCGAAACTCATCATTTTGATCTACCCGAAACCTTAATCGAGCGAGAACTGGAAGCCATCGTCCGTCAGCAGATTCAACAGCAGCGACGAGGTGGCGCGGATTCTTCGCCGGCCGGCCAGGAAAATATTAAGAAAGTCCGTGACGACAACCGGCAAGAGGCCGAACGCCGCGTGAAAATCGGATTGATTCTCGAAGCCATTGCTGAAAAAGAAGGGCTCTCCGTGACTCAGGACGACGTCAACGCGGAGATTGCGAGGTTGGCCGCTGAGCTCAGAATGCCAACGGCTGAACTCGTCAAGATGATCCAAGCCGGAGGGCGGGACTCCATCGATGAATTACGCGCCCGTATCCTTGCAGACAAAGCGCTGGACTTCGTGTATTGCCATGCCGTGATTCAAGGATAGGCATCTAACCGTACTATGTCATTCGAAAGGAACGACGTGCATGCTAGTTCCCATCGTCATTGAGCAAACCAATCGCGGCGAGCGCGCATATGATATCTATTCCAGACTGCTCAAGGATCGTATCATTTTCCTCGGCGCACCGATCGACGATGTCTTCGCGAATCTGATCATCGCCCAGCTGCTCTTTCTCGAGGCAGAGGATCCGGAGAAGGACATTAATCTCTACATCAATTCTCCCGGTGGCAGCGTCACGGCCGGCCTGGGCATTTACGACACGATGCAATACGTCAAACCGCCCATCAACACAATCTGCCTGGGCCAAGCAGCGAGCATGGGTGCATTGTTGTTGACGGCCGGCACCAAAGGAAAGCGCTATGCCTTGCCGAACGCGCGAGTCATGATTCACCAGCCGATGGGAGGGTTTCAGGGCCAGGCCACCGAAATCGACATCCATGCGAGAGAAATCCTGAAGATCCGCGAGCGACTGAACGAAATCATGGCGAAACATTCGGGACAGCCGCTGGAAAAGATCGCGGCCGATACCGAGCGCGATTACTTTATGTCGGGGGAAGAAGCCAAACGCTACGGTTTAATCGATGAAGTGATTACGCGCCCTCCCAAGCACCTCAAAGCGGTGTCTGGCGGAGAGAGCGGAAAAGACGGGGCCAAGGACAAGTAACACAGGAGGACGCATGGCCAAGCAGGAGAAGATGGATCGGCATCTCCGCTGTTCGTTCTGCGGAAAAAGTCGAGACGAGGTCCGTAAGCTCATCGCCGGTCCCACCGTCTATATCTGCGACGAATGCGTCAATCTGTGCAACGACATCATCGCCGAGGATTGGGAAGAAGCCAAAGAGGAGATTTCTTCCAAGCTCAAGAAACCTTCCGAAATCAAACATCACCTCGATCAATATGCCATCGGCCAGGAGCGGGCGAAAAAGATCCTATCGGTGGCCGTCCATAACCACTACAAGCGAATCTCCGCCAAGGAGAAAGAAGTCGACGACGTCGAGTTGCAGAAGGGCAACATTCTGATGGTCGGGCCCACCGGCACGGGCAAAACCTTGTTGGCGCAGACTCTCGCCAAGTATCTGGATGTGCCCTTCACGCTGGCCGATGCCACGACGTTGACTGAGGCCGGATATGTCGGCGAAGACGTCGAGAATATCATTCTCAAATTGCTCCAAGCCGCAGACTACGATGTCGAGCGTGCGGAACGCGGCATCGTGTACATCGACGAAATCGACAAGATCAGCCGAAAAAGCGACAGCCCGTCGATAACACGAGATGTCTCGGGTGAGGGTGTCCAGCAGGCTCTCCTGAAATTGATCGAGGGCACGGTTGCCAACGTCCCGCCGCAAGGTGGACGCAAGCATCCTCATCAGGAATTTATTCAAGTCAATACGAGCAATATCCTCTTCATCTGCGGCGGCGCGTTCGTGGGACTTGAGCAGATCATCGAACAACGGCTGAATCGTAAAGCGATGGGCTTCGGCGCTGAGGTGCGCGGGAAGAGCGACGCCAGGCTAGGCGAGCTTTTCGAGAAAGTTCAACCGGAGGACTTTCTCAAATATGGCTTGATTCCGGAATTTATCGGCCGTCTTCCCGTGGTTGCCACATTGGACGAGCTCGACGAGCGGGCCTTGATTCGGATTCTCACCGAACCACGCAACGCCCTGACCAAGCAGTATGAAAAACTGCTCTCGTTCGAAAAGGTCAAGCTGAAATTCACGGATGGAGCCTTGGCTGCAGTCGCGCGCAAAGCCTATGCTCAAAAGACCGGTGCCCGGGGACTCCGCGCGATCCTCGAGGAAGTCATGCTGGATTTGATGTACGATGCTCCTTCGCAGAAACAGATCAAGGAAGTCGTCATTACCGAAGACGCGATTCTCGGGAAACATCCTCCCATCCGGATCTTCGAGCAGGACAAGGACGCTAAGAGTGCCTAACTAATTGAAATCGCTGCTTAGTCTCGTCGCCGCGGCACCCGTCCCAGCGAGGTGATGTTCGCTGTTTCCACCCTGGCCTATTCCCACTGACGAGTCTCTGTCCTACTCGAGGCTTTGAGGCAAAGATCGCCCCATTCCGCGTCTCTGGTTTTTCTCGACATCGAAGCGGGCTGCGCTATACTTGCATTGTTGCAAGTAGCGGGAGGACTTGTGAAATACCCAGTTGCTTCGAGTCTGCGGCATAAGGGAAAGACACTCGACGTCGATCCTGCCCGTGAAGTGATCACTCTCCTCGGACTGAATGGCGAACCACTTGGGAACCTGTCGTGGGACTTCGTCGTTGACCAAATCCTCGCCTATCGAAAACCTCCAGTCGCACGGGAGACCCGCGCCGAACCCCGAGTGACCTTATCGTTTCGTGTGAAATACAAGACCCCGGAGGGGAATCACTTCGAAAGTCGGGCCGGTGGCATCGGCGGGGGTGGACTCTTCATCGAAAGCCAGTCAACGCTCCCCGTCGGGACCAAGCTCGTTATGGAGTTTTCTCTCCCCGAACGCCCGAACGAGTGGCTGCCGGCAAAAGGCGTTGTGGCTTGGGTTTGCCCTAAAGCCGATCAGTACACGTTCAGCCCGGGGATGGGGGTCAGATTTACCGAGATCGATTCCGGGGTACGAGAGCAAGTGTTAGCACTAGTCACGTCGATCCAGAACATGGGACAAGCCGTTTAGGACAAACCATATGCCCAGACAGCAAGACACCGCCCGATCGTTTAAGGGGACCGACGCGACAAAGTTTTCTGTGACTGCGACACCCGGCTACGAAGGCCACGTGCTTGAAATGGACGTGAACCAAGAAGCCGTCTTACTCCGGGGAGCCAAGGGGCAGCTCATTGGAACCATGCCGTGGAGTGGAGTGATCGATCGTATCCTCGCGAACGAGGACGATGCTCGATTTGCCCATTCTCGAGCCCATCCACGAGCCCCCCTCGCTGTGAAGGTTCGGTATACGACCATTGACGGCAAACAGTTCGATAGCCTGACCGGCGGGATTGGTGGAGGGGGGTTATTCATCGAGAGCAGCACTCCCCTTGCACCGGGCACCGAGTTGTCAGTGGAATTCGCTCTCCCGGACCGTCCATGGGAACGACTCAAGGCTAAAGCCAAAGTGGCGTGGACCAGGAACAAACCGGAACGTTATCTTCTCTTCCCGGGAATGGGAGTCCAATTCATAAACATTGACCCCGGTTCCCAGCAGCAGTTGGTCGAGCTCGTCACTGCATTGAACCGGAGCCGGTCGACGACTTAGCAGCAGCCAGACCCATTTGCGCCCACTGACGAACCCCCCGATCAGGATCCCGACTTGCCACGGCGGCAAGAGCCTCTTTCGTCTCGGGATCTCCGATCTTTCCCAATCGGTAGGCTGCTTCCGTCCGCACCGCCACAGATGGGTCACGGGCTAACCGATCACGAAGTAACGGCGCAATGATCGGGTCGCCGAGTTCAGCCAATGCTGCAACGACATGTTGCCGTACTTCCGCATCGGGATCTTGCAACGCCTTGACGAGATCGGAAAGCCACGCTCTGGCATCGATCATCGAGAGGGTTCTGGCGGCGCTCCGTCGCGTTGACACATCTCGAGCCGTCAACAACTCAGGGACTGCGACAAACAGACGAGTCGGTGGCTCAATTTCGCCTATCGCAATCGTCACTGCTCGTCTGACAGGCTCTTGCGGATCATCAAGCAACGCCACGACAGCCTGCGACGCCTCGTCCGCAATGGAAGGGCCAAGACGACCAATCGCCTTGACCGCAGCCTCACGAACCCGTACGTCCCGATCACTCAACAAGGGAACCAGCGCACCCCCGGTTTTTGGGTCACCGATTTTTCCCAGGGACTCAGCTGCAACACGGCGAATGTCAGGATGGGAATCTTGAAGCAACTCGATTAACAGCCTGGCTGCATGGTCAGGCATCATCGGGGAGTCATCCCCGTAACAGCCACCAACTACCAATCCTACAACACACCAAAGGATGAGGCGGTACGAGCGGGAATGGGACGAAAAACGTCGGAGGGATTTCACTTCTGCTTGGGAGGTTCTTCGTGAATCGCTGGAAGCTCCTTGGCTGCGTCAATGGATTGTTCCAGCTCTTTCTGCGCCGCATCCATTTCTGCCTGAATCGTACGCATCTCAGGATCAACGGTATGACGAACGTCGGCCACTGCTTGGCGAAACGTCCGTAGAGCATCACCGAGCCCTTCCCCCAAGCTCTGCATGTCACCAGGGGATACTCCTCCCTGCTGGGTGCTTTTGGCCTTCATCGCTGCCTGCTGGGCCTGAACCCGAGCCACCGCATCCTTGTTTATAATGGCAGAAGGACGTTTCACCGTGGGCTTCTGCTGAGCACCCTGAGGAAGGGGAGGATACTGCGCACGCATCATAGGAGCCGGACTCGCAGCCCGCTCTTCCATCGTGGGGGGCTGTTGACCTTGGCCGGCTGACGCCGCTGTCGTTGCAGCGGTCAGCTGGGGGCGAGCCCGCTGTGCTGCCTGGGCTCCTACGTTATACATCAGGGCAGCGGTGGTACCTGGGGTGAGTTCCGGTCCCGGGGTATAGGGAGCCGTCGGTTTGAGGGATTGAGGAACTGGAGCCTGGTGGACGGCCTGACTCGATACCGCTTGTCCGGTTGGTTGCACCTGAGCTATCGGAGATGCCTCGTTCTGAGCCGCTTCCGGCGGTGGGATATCGTGGACTTCCTTCTTGAATCCCTTGAGGGCCTTTCCGAAACCCTCTCCGATTTGCGGTAACCGACCGGCCCCAAAGATGATTAGCACGATCGCCAAGATAATAATGAGTTCGGAGATTCCCATAGTCCCGAACATGGTACGTTCCTCACTCTGAGAAAGGTGAACAGTCTGCTGGACCAGCCTTACGAAAACTGGTTCAACTCTATAGGCCGGTCCGACATGGTGTCAAGGAACGGCCAGCCGGACTTTTAGAGGATCGTAACAATCTCCTGCTGCAGAGGCAGCCCGAACACAGAGGCCTCGCGTTCACTTATGTAGACATCGAGCTCGCTGCGAATGCCGAACTCTCCGGCCAGATAAATGCCCGGTTCGATCGAGAAGCAGGTACGAGGGATGAGACGGCGAGTGTCCTGAGTTTCGAGCCCGTCGATATTGGCCCCATTGCCATGCACTTCTTCGCCGATCGAATGGCCGGTCCGGTGCAAAAAGTAATCACCGTACCCGGCAGACTCGATCACACGTCGACAAACCTGATCAACCTCCCATCCATAAGGAAACTGACCATCGGCCACACTCGCCTGAACGAAGGCGAGCGCAGCATTGCGGCCCTGACGAACTATGTTGAAGATGTCGCTTTGTCTCGTCGGAACGTGCTCGCCGATATAGCCTGTCCAGGTGATATCAGCATAGACAGAGCCGGGCTCCGCCTGCTTGGCCCATAAATCGATCAACACAAGGTCATCTCGCTGTAACTCAGCGGATCCTGTAGGCTGTGGGCCATAGTGGGGGGCAGCACTGTGGGCATTGACGGCTGCGATTGGAGGACTTGACGTGACCATGTCCGCATCGCGAATGCGGGAGAGGATGAATTGCTGCAACCCATATTCGCTAAGAACCCGACCGTGACTGATTCGCTCCTGTACATGGTTGAAAGCCTCGTCGACAATACGCCGTAACGCGGCGGCGGCCACACGATGCGACTCGAGCTGACGGTCCGTCCACCGTGCCTCGAAGGTCTGGACCAGATCAGCCGAGCTGACCACGTCGACGCCGCAACCCCGAACCAGTTCGATTGTCCCTGCATCGACTCTTGACACGTACGGTACGGCGTTCAAAGGCGAGTATTGCATCGCCACTCTCCGCGTTCCCGTGAGGACTTGGGCCAGCAACCGATGCTGCTGCTCCCATGAGACATAGCATTCAGCCCGTCCAGGGAGAGAGGCAAGGACGTGGGGCTCGATTCGATGTACGATTTTCACCGGCGGACCTTGAACCGGGATCCAGTAGTACCAGCGCCTCGTGACATGCAAGGTCGGATCGAGTAACAGAATACGATAAGCCAGTGGGTCGCTCCCCCGAAAATCGTAAAAGAGCCAGCCATCAAGGCCACCGGCTTCTCGAAGTGACTGTTGAACGTCGAGAACACGTTGATGAGGCGTAGTCGTCATCGTCGATCCGCATCATATCGTCGCCTCTCTGGACCGTCAATCACGCTGCAGCATTAGATAATCATGCTACAATGCGCGCCATGGCAGCCGAGGTTTTGTCTGAGATCTCCTCCTACCGGGTGACGCTCTTTTTCGGGCCGGAACCGGTGGAGGGAAAACCATCCATACAGTACTGTGTCTTTAACGTGAAGAAGCGAAGCTGGAAGGGCGGCATCCAAGTCGCCGTCGAGGTTAGTTGTGATCAGTTAGACGAGATCGCCAAGACACTCCGGTACCCTGAATATATGGCGAAGCAGTTATCCGGTCTGGCCGGTGAAGACCAACTCGGCTACAGCAACCGCGCAAAGGATTGCTACGCGCAAGCGGTGTGTTGGTGCAAACTCGATTTGATGTTGCAAGCTGGCATCGCGCAAGAAAACCAATGCCTTGCCGCGGACATGCTCCGAGAGGAACTTCGAGACGCAGCGATAAAGCGGGCTGCGTACATCACATCCTATATTCTGGATGAACTTGACCTCCCTCCCAGCGATGTCACTCCTGTTACTCGGTAGAACTTTGCCCGGCAGGGGGTTTGCATTCGAAGGTGAATTTGCTATAACCCACACACGGTCTACTTGAGAGCCATGCTTCTGGGCAGCGTCACATCATCACTTGGAAATGCCACCTGGTTTTTGCTGGAAGGAGGAACGTCTGTGAAATTCTATTCATTGTCATCCCACGGAATGTGGATTCGGTCCGTCGCGTTGGTCATGGTCTTGGCATTGCTCACTGTCTCCGCTATTGATCCTGCTTGGGGTCAAGACAGTCAGCCCGTCACATCCCCCATGTCAAGTGACTCAGAAGGTGGCAATGCCTCTGGTGCCGGCATGCAAGCTGCCGCCTTTTTTTCGACTCTCCTCTATACTCCCTTGAAGCTGGCCTTTGCGATCGGAGGAGGCATCGTGGGAGGCCTGGCTTATGCGTTCTCAGGCGGAAATGAGCAGGCTGCGAAGAGCATCTGGCATACCAGCATGTATGGAACCTATCTCATTACACCAGACCATCTCCGGGGCGATCGGCCCGTTCGTTTCCTCGGTGTCGCGGACCAAACGGATGAACCGGCGATTGCACAACCGGCGCCAGCACCCGCACCAGCCCCTGAACCAGTCCGCTGACGATGAAACCCATCATCGGCGTCACGCCTGACTACAACGCCGGTGATCGGAAGGAATGGGGCGGGCGGGAACCAACCTATTTTCTTCGGGCGAGGTATATTCGAGCGATTGAAGAAACGGGTGGCATCCCGCTCATTCTCCCTCTGGTGACCGACCGAGCAGCCCGAGACCGGCTTCTGCACGATGTCGATGGGCTCTTGCTGACGGGAAGCGGACCCGACCTTCCTCCTGCTCTCTATGGTGAACGTCAACGGTATACCTTCCGCGTCATGAGCAAGCGCCGTTCGACCTTCGAGCTGGACATGGTGCGATTAGCGCGAAAGACGAACGTGCCCGTGCTCGGTATTTGCGGCGGGATGCAAACCATGAACGTCGCGTGCGGAGGCAGTCTGTTTCAAGACATTCCGTCCCAATTCGCAACATCGCTCCAACATCGACAACTGAAACCAGCGACCGCACTGTCTCACGCGATCACGATCACGCCGGGAAGTTTGCTGCGCCGAATCATGCATACGGTCACTCTGCGCGTGAATAGCTCCCACCATCAATCGGTAAAAGCAGTCGCACCGTCGTTAGTGGCAAGCGCAGTGGCGTCCGACGGGGTCATCGAAGCGATCGAATCGCCCACCCATCGCTTTTTCCTCGGCATCCAGTGGCACCCAGAGTTCCTCTTCGATCGCTACCGCCTCCATCGACGTCTCTTCGAAGCCTTTCTGCGTGCCGCCTCTCGCCGGACGGGATAAGCGGGATCGGAGAACCGCTTGATCGACCAGCCGGATTGTCGAACATCGCCTGCTATACTTGGTCAATATGGGCAACCATGTCCTCGATCAAGCGGGATCGACTGCGATACCCTCTCGCGCCGAGGGATCGGTGATTAACCGTCTTTTTCGCACGAAACCAATTCCCCAGATCCTCGCGGATGCGGAGCACCCGGATCACCGGCTTAGGAAAACCCTCACGGCCTGGGACCTCACCTGTCTCGGGATCGGCGCCATCATCGGGACAGGCATCTTCGTCCTCATCGGCACTGCGGTCGTAGGTGATAGCCACCGGCCCGGCGCCGGACCAGGAATCATCCTGTCGTTCATTTTGTCGGGAGTGACTTGTGCACTTGCCGCTCTCTGCTATGCAGAATTTTCCGCCATGATTCCAGTCGCCGGGAGTGCCTACACCTATTCCTACGCGACGCTGGGGGAGTTTCTTGCCTGGCTCACCGGGTGGAATTTGATTCTGGAATACGGTGTGGCCTGTGTCGCGGTCGCTATTGGATGGTCGGGATACTTCAACAATCTATTGAAACTCGCCGGACTCGAACTGCCTTACTGGGCGACACATGCACCGGGAGGGGCGGATGGAGGCATCGTCAACATTCCCGCCGCCCTGATCGTGCTGCTCGTCACTATCGTCCTTGTTATTGGAATCAAAGAGAGCGCGCGGGCGACGGGTATCATTGTCATGATCAAGCTGGCCGTCATCTTGTTTTTCATCGCCGTCGGAGCCCCGGCGGTCAACCCGGAGAATTGGACTCCGTTCATGCCGCAAGGATTTGCCGGCGTACAGTCTGCAGCTGCCATCATCTTTTTCGCTTATATCGGGTTCGATGCAGTCTCCACGGCGGCAGAGGAGGCCCGCAATCCCCAGCGTGACGTCCCGCTAGGCATTATCGGTTCATTGCTGGTCTGCACCGTCTTGTACATCTCCGTCGCCGCGGTACTCACTGGGCTCATTCCGTCCAGCAAGATCGATATCCATGCACCAGTCGCCGAAGCGTTGAGCCTGGTCGGCTTTAAGTGGGGTGCCGCTATCGTCGCCATCGGCGCCGTCGCCGGCATCACAAGCGTCTTGGTCGTGATGATGCTTGGGCAAATCCGTGTGTTCTTTGCTATGTCGCGCGACCGTCTGCTCGGACCATGGCTGTCCAAAGTTCATCCTAGCTTCGGAACCCCGCACCGGGCCACGATCCTCACCGGCGTCGCGGTCGCAGTGTTGGCTGCACTGATTCCGATCGGGGACGCGGCGGACCTGACCAATATCGGAACCTTCTTCGCTTTCGTCCTGGTCTGCCTTGGTGTGATGATCCTTCGGTACACCAAACCGAACCAGCCTCGCCCATTTCGCCTTCCCTTTATGCCGTTTGTTCCGATCTTGGGGATGCTCGCCTGCCTCGGTCTCATGACAGCCCTGCCTCAACTGACCTGGATTCGCTTTGTCGCCTGGACGATCGTAGGAATCCTGGTTTATCTGTTCTACGGGTTAAAACACAGCAGACTTGCCGAACCGGCACCTGCAACCGGCTCATCGAGTGTTCACTAACGGGAAAAGCGAAAGATACTAAGTGGATTCGCCGGTGGATGGAACTGTAGGGGTCGAGGCTGCAGCTGGCTGGGCCTCAGGAGGCGCACTCGGCTGAGCAGCCGCGGCAGGCTTCGGGGGAGCAGGTGGTTTCGGTGGAGCAGGTTTTTCCGGTTTGATCCCACCTTCCCAGGCAGGACCTGAATACATTTCAGCTGAGAGCCCCTTGGCCTTCCATTTCTCTTCGAAGTCAGCAGCGGCCTTATTCGGTGTTTCGCCCGTCCCGATCACGTCGTTCCACGGATAGGCCTTCGGACCAATCTGGCACCCGGTTTCTGTCCGCTTCAAATACAAGGCGATCGGATTGCCCCGGTATGGTCCGAGGTAGATGTGGACGCAGCCGACATACTCGAGCAGATTCGTCATACCCGTCTCCAAGAGGGGGGCATGATGCCACAACTCATTGTTATCAGGCAAGCATTGGGATGGCGCTTTCTAAGAGAGGCACAGAGGAATATCAATCACCCATTGAGGGGACAAGAGAACTGGACAGAGAGTTCCTATTCTGAGAATGCATTACGGTGAGGGGGCGAGAGATGGCGCCGGGCGTTTGCGAACGAGGAAGACGCCTACCACAAGCACCATGATCACGGCGACGTTCAGGCCCACGTCCATCAGGTACTGATAGAACTGGGTCTCGCTCATGCTCGGCAGATGCGAGAGTTCGGCGCTCGCCGTTAGTACGCGTCTCGTGCAGGCGATGATACCGACGGCCAGGTACGGCTCTAGGTCGAGCACTTCTGTCTGGAGAAACCTGATCACGGTTCGGAACAGCTCGAGCAAGATGATGACGAGCAAGAGATCGTTCAATAACTTCAAGCCGGACTGCAACAGACCGACTTGGCCGGCTTTCGTGATGAAGATGAACCAGGCATGGGCAAAAATCAGCATCCCGAGGACCAGGAGGCTGAAGCCAGCGGTGAGGTAACCGAGTCGGTCGAGCCATTCCATGACCCCGCACCAGCGCTTCATGACCTCTTTTCGGTCCTGCATTGATCCCTCCGTTCAATACGGTTAAGCCGTGCCCGATGGCCCCGTCTCTCGTGGCTCAGGGACTCGCATGGGATTGTATTTGAGTTCTTTGACGGAACTCGCCGTGAGGGAATGACCACAACAACGGATTTCCTTAAACCCCGCGCCACCATCCATGATCATCACGCGAAGGCCGCAGGAGTCTGGATAGAGGATCTTCTCATCGATGATCACAGCGATCGGTAAGGTTCCTTTTCTTCGGCCAGTACGCTGTCCCACCTCGGGAACAATGTCCTCGTCGGTCAGCTCGTGGTCGCAGCAGACGATTTTTTCAAAGCCCGCGCCTCCGCCCATGATCTTGACCACTAAACCACAAGAATGCGGATGTCGCTTGTGTTCGTCGATCAAATCACCTTTGTTGAGACTCATACCATCTCCCGATCACAAAAGGCATCGGTCCATCATGCTTCTGCCGACGCCCGCTCAAACCGTCCCCGTGTCTGCTGAATTGAGTGAAGTAAGGCCTGATGAGTTCGGCACCCGACTGTCAACTTCGCCTCTGAAATCAAGGCCGGCCTGTAGGGAATGAGAAATCGTTCTTTGACTCGCGCGATGCGCGCGACCGATTGGTCCAGTCGTTCTATCGAAATCATCCCCGAGGCGACTGCCGCCTCAATCGCATTGAATGCGGCAACCTCCCTGTCACGATCTTTGCAAATCAGCAAGGTATCACAACCGGCTAACACTGCACGAACTGCAGCATCCTCAATACCATAGTGGTCAATGATTGCATGCATTTCGAGATCATCGGTCAACACCACCCCGTTATAGCGCATGTCGTGTCGCAACAGGTTCGTAATGACCGCGGGCGACAAGGTGGCTGGCAGCTTCTCGTCGAGAGACCGATAGAGAACATGGGCCGTCATGATCGTCGCAACGCCCTGTGCCACGGCATGGCGAAACGGAGGAAACTCGATTGTCTCTAAGCGTTCTCGTGCAGCCTCCACGACTGGAAGTTCTTTATGAGAATCGGCTGCTGTGTCACCATGACCTGGAAAATGCTTCCCGCAAGCGACGATTTGATGGTCTTGGAGTCCAGCTGCTGTTACCCATCCCAACTCCGACACGATATCCGGTGCTGAACCAAAGGCGCGATCCCCAATGACTGGATTGTCGGGATTGCTGTTGACGTCGAGCACCGGCGCCATATTCATGTTGATCCCGACTGCCCGCAATTCTTTCGCGATCGTGGCTGCGGCCGCATAAGCTAGCTCCGTTGAATTGCAACGACCGAACACGTCGCAGGGCGGGAACATGGTGAAGCCCTTGGGGAGTCGCGAGACTCGACCGCCTTCTTGATCGATCGCAATCAAGAGCGGGGAATGGGGGCTACACCGTTGGAGCTCGTTCGTCAGCTCGATGATTTGGTCGACGGATTCCAGATTCCGCGAGAAAAGAATGACGCCGCCCGGCTTGTACTCCTTGATGAAGGAAGCCAGGTCGGATGTCACGGAGGTCCCCGTGAACCCGACCATAAAGAGCTGGCCGATTTTATCCCGCGAGCTCAATGAGCGCCCGAGCACGTTACAGACTCCGATCCATAAGGTATTGGATCAGCAACCGAGTGCCAATGCCGGTGGGTCCCTTCGGAAGGTATGCCCGTTCTCGCTCGCTCCAATCCGTACTGGCGATGTCCAAATGAACCCAGGGACAGTCTCCGACAAACTTGCTGAGGAAGAGCGCGGCCGTGATCATCCCGCCGCCACGGCCCCCGATGTTGCGCATATCCGCCACATCGCTTTTCAGTTGTTCGAAGTATTCGTCCCAGAGCGGCATCTCCCAGACACGCTCGCCGGCCCTGAGCCCGGCCTTTCGGACCGCATCTTTCAGTTTGCCATCTGTCCCGAACATGCCGATGGCAAACTGCCCGAGGGCCACGACACAGGCTCCGGTCAGTGTCGCGATATCGATCAACGCCGCCGGCTTGTAGCGCTGAGCATAGGCCAGACCATCGGACAGGATGAGACGGCCTTCGGCATCGGTGTTCTGAACCTCGACCGTTTTGCCGGAAAGCGTCTTTACGATGTCGCCCGGCTTCATCGCTCGACCGCCCGGCATGTTCTCCGCCACCGGCAGGATGCTGATTAGTCTGAGCGGGAGCTTCAGTCGCGCCGTGGCCCGCATGGATGCCAGAACTTCGGCTCCGCCGGTCATATCTGCCTTCATGTGCTCCATATTTTCTGCTGGCTTCAGCGAAATTCCGCCGGTGTCGAAAGTAATGGTCTTGCCCACAAGCACAACCGGTCGTTCATCCTTTTTCTTTGTTCCGTTGTACTCAAGGATGATGAATTTGGGCGGTTCGTGGCTCCCACGCGCCACACCGAGTAAAGCACCCATCCCCAGCTGTTCCATGTCTTTCTGTTCCAGAATTTTGAGGCTGACGCCCGGTTCCTTCGCGACCGCCTTGGCCTCGTTGGCGATTCTCGATGGCGTCATGACGTTGGAGGGATGATTGCACAGATCCCGAACGAGGACCGTTGCCTCAGCCGTCGCGACACCCCGTCTGATACCTTCGGCCAGCTGGCGCAGCTGGCTTTTCTGGGGAGCCAGGATGGTCATCGCGCTGACGTCCTTGGACGATCCCTTCTCGCTACGGTAGGTGGTGAACTGATAGTTCCCCAGGATCGCTCCTTCAACCATCACCTGGGCGACTTCTGCCAAATTAGAACCCTTGGGTGTCACCGTCGGGACCACCACCGCAAACGCCTCGACTTTGGCTTGGCGAACCCGCTTAACCCCATGTCCCAGGGCTTGACGGAGGCTATCAAGCGTTACATCCTTTTTCTTCCCGAGACCGACGAGCACAAGTCGTTTCGCCGGCATCTTCTCCTGAGTGTGATAGAGCAGAACCTCGTTCGCTTTACCTTCGAATTCCCTGGAGCCAATAAGGCCCCGCAACGCGCCACCCAGCCTCTTGTCGAGCAGGGCTGTGTCCAGCTGGGTCAGCCCGTCTCCTTCACAATGGATGAACACGAGAATTTCAGCTGGTTCCGACTCCGCTCGTCCGACTTTCGCGTTGACTTGCATGACGGTCATCCTTGTCTCCTTGTACGAACTGTCAGCCTTCAGCTAGAACTGATCGCTGACGGCTGAGAGCTGATGGCTACTCATTTAGACACCGCGCATTTCCGGCGTCCAAATGAGCTTGTGCAGTTGCGTCTGCACCCGCACCGGCAATCGATCTGCGAGCACCCACTCAGCTAGTTGGCGAAGCTCAAGCATGCCAAACACAGGGCTGACCAAGACGGTGCAACGGTTTGCGAGATCGTATCGGGCGATGACATCGCGCGCCCAGTCATAGTCAGCGCGGGTTGCCAAGACGAATTTCGCTTCATCCTTCGCCGTCAGCTTCTGCACGTTCGACCAGAGCATGCGATCGGTCATCCCGCTTCCGGGACACTTGATGTCCAGGATGACGTGGGCTCGAGGGTCCACGGTCGTGATATCAATCGCACCGCTGGTCTCGATCAAAACCGTGTACCCAGCGTCACAGAGTGTAGAGATGAACGGAAAGCATCCCGGTTGCGCCAAGGGTTCTCCGCCGGTGACTTCTACGAGCGGACAGTCAAAGGCCCGAACCTGTGACAGAATGCCTTCATCTGACAGTTCCTGTCCTCCATAGAACGAGTACTCCGTATCGCACCAGGTACAACGCAGCGGGCAGCCGGTCAGCCTGACAAATACGCAGGGGCGACCGGCGTAGGTTGATTCACCCTGGATACTATGAAAGATTTCCGTTATTCGCATACTTAGCAGGCTGTTGAAAAACCATTGTAGCGTCCAGGAAATATAGGATTGTCGCTGATTGCAGACGGCATGAGAAGAGCCCGCAGGATGTTCAAAAAGGCCGTCCAGCGCGGCCGCAGCGAGCGATGAGGGAAATCGTACTTTGTTTCGTACGATGCGCCTCTAAGCGACGCGAGAACAAAGCTGGCGGACTTTTTCAACATCCTGTTAGCTCCAGCGTTCAATCGTCCACCCCTGACGCCGGGCGAGGCGATTCATGCCACGGATAGGGTTGACCACCAGAGGGTGACCGACCAATTTGAGCGTTTCGAAGTCACCTGGACTATCTCCGTAAGCAAAGGACGCCGCAAGATCGATTCCCTTTTCCTCCACATGGGCCAGGACGAGAGCTTGTTTTCCTTGGCCATAGGGCAGCGGCGGGGCGAGGTCTCCGGTATAGACCGAGTCTCGTTGGATTGGTATGGCGGAAAAGACCGTCGTCACGTCCAGGAACGCCGCAAGTGGGGCCACTAGAAAATCGGGAGCACCCGTGACGAGAATAACGTGATGCCCAGCTCGACGATGGTGCTCCAGTCTCTTGGATCCCTGCGAAGAGACTCTAGGAATCATCTCCGTTCGGCAGAACTCTTCGGCGAGCCGTTCAATCTGAGAGGATCGTTTACCTGCAAGGTAGAGTTTGCGTTCACGCAACGGGTGGAGCGAGAAAGAGCGGCTCCTCCGCAGCAACCACCAAACACTCTCCATCAGTTCGCGCCAGCTTACAACACCATGACGCCAGAGAAACCGGAAGAATCTTACCTCGCAGGCAACCCCGGGCAACAATGTATTGTCGACGTCAAAGAAAGCCGCAGCTGGGGTTGACGACCGAACAGCTGATGGGTGATCGAGCACTGGATTGATCATGTGCGGGCGGTACACGATGCTGGCCCAATCAGGTGAGCCTGAGCGGTCCGATTCTACCGGACGGTCCGTTGATTGACAAGGATTTTGGCCTACTTCTATAATACTGCTCCCTCTGTACAGCCTTACACATCCCTGATCTGCGGGGATGTTCAAAAAGGCCAACGGCCAGCTTGCAGCAAGCGATGATCCACGGCGTACCGCACCTGGCATGTCGGGAATTTGAGCGCCGCGAGAACGCGGCCGTTGGTTTTTCAACATCCCGCAAGAGCCGAAGTGGTGGAATGGCAGACACGCACGTTTGAGGGGCGTGTGGCGCAAGCCGTGCGGGTTCAAGTCCCGCCTTCGGCACCAATGTTGACTTAATTCTCCACTGTGTGCGTCACGGCAGGGTTGCCTTTCTCTCACTGCTTTCGGCAGGCGACTTCTTTGCACCCGAGATTTCAGGAGCATGCCTAGCCAGCGGAGTTCTCTAATCCGGGAAGAGATGGTCTGGGCTGCTCCATCCTCAGTGAAACTGCACGGAAGGTTTGCTGAAGCAGAGGGTACGATGTTAGACTGAGAATGGTTCGTGCGTTTCATCCGCTGAATCCAAGGAAATTCATGTCGTCTGTACTCGTCGTCGATGATGAAGAGCAAGCCCGTCAAGTGATCAGGGAAACGCTGGAACGAGCGGGCCATCACGTGCGGGAAGCGCGAGACGGGAAAGAAGCGCTCTTGCTCTTTCGGCAGAGCCATGCCGATCTCGTGATCATGGATATCCTTATGCCAGACCAAGACGGATTAGAAAGCATTGTCTCTTTGCGCCGAGAATATCCGAAAGTGAAGGTCATAGCCATCACGGGTGGCACAGACATGATCGGAATTCTCACCTTCCTCGACGTCGCCAAAATGCTGGGAGCCACGCGCACGCTACAGAAACCGTTTGAGATGCGTGCGCTTCTCGACGCCGTCGCGGAGGAAGTTCCGGCGTAATCCTGCCATCAGTTCATTCACCATTTCCTTTTGTTGACAACCATGCGGTGAAGACCCACACTGGCCTGCCTAGTGGAAACACGTTTCATGGAAGACCAAATTGTGATGACGCCACGGTGGTGGGTGCGACCGTTACACGTCACACTCGGTAGTCTCGTGGTGGTCGTCGGAGCATGGCTGGCTTGGGACGCGCCGTCCCTGAACTGGATGGTCGTGCTGACAATCGCTGCGGGAGGATTTTTATCGTGGCGGGGGTCCACGATCAGGCTGACGTGGGCTTGGACGACGCTATTCTTAGGCCTGGAAAGTCTGACCTGGCCTCTCGTGACCATGTACCAAATCCGTCAATCGACAATGGACCCCAATGACGACCAGATGAGTATGATCCTCTCTGCCGTCTTGTTCGGACTCTTTTCAGCTGTCTTCTGGATTTCATTTGCGTATGGATTGTTCAATCGGACCGGCAGCGAACACGGAGATGTGCCTGTTGCGGCTCTGGCCCCCCGGCCTGTCGCCCAAACTGAACGCCGAGGGAACAAGCGGTGAGACTCACCGCATCTCGATCGGATCGACATCCACGTCAAACTTCACCGATCGCCGACGGAAAGCCCGTTCCATCTCCTCAACCGACCACCGGATGGCTTGCAGTGCCGCTTCCCGATCAGTCGACTTGATCAAGATCTGCCACCGGTATCGCCCCCGGAGTCGAGGCACTGGCGAAGGAGCTGGGCCGAGTACCATCAAGCGACTGGGTTCGTCAGACACGCTGGCGTTGCTTGTGCCACCTTTTGTACGGATGCTCAAAGACACACCGTCCCTTAATCGAGCCGTCCACGTTATCGCAGCACCTTGTACGATTGATTCGCGAACGCCTGAGACATGGAGGGCAATAAGGTGAACTGCGGGAGGGTATCCCAGTGCCACTCGGTGAGAAAGTTCGGTCGAGATGAACAACGATTCATCATCCTCCACCACCGCTTGTATGGCATGATGAGTTGGATGATAGGTTTGAATGACAACGGTGCCTCCGTCTGAAGCTGGCCGTGCGAGATCAATAGCATCGAGAAGTGTGTGATACGTTCGCTCCGCGGCGCGAAAATCCGCGACGCTCAGTCCCGCGTCGGCCTGCACAATGCCGACGACGCCAACTAGAGGAATGGCCCTTCGCCGAAAAAGGAGTTGTGTTCCCACAAGGACATCCCACTCACGCTTCTGGACCTTCTGCCACATAACGGCCGCCTGAGACGGGCGCTTCATTGTATCTCCGTCGACGCGGAGAACCCTTGCTGAAGGAAAAAGCCGCCGCACTTTTTCCTCGACCCGCTCCGTCCCTTCACCGATTACCGACAGCCCCGATCCTCCACAGGCGGGACAGGTCACAGGAACGGCAATTGAGTCACGACAGTACGAACATGTGAGGCGGGCACTCTGGCGGGAGTAAGTTCGTGCGACGCCACAAGTCTGGCAGCGCGGCACCAGACCACAGTCCCGACAGGCGAGTGCGCTGCCATAGCCTCTTCGGTTCAGAAACAGTATGGCTCCAGATTGTTCACGTAAGGCCACGCGCATGACTTGCATCAGTGGCTGACTCAAGCTTACTCCCTTTTCCTGCTGTCGGAGGTCTACCACTTGGATCCCAGGCCTTGAATCGGGGGGTGGGGACTGATGAAACACGCGGCCTCGATGCTTGACCTGTTCGATGGTCTCAAGTAAAGGATGGGAAGAGCCTAGAACCAGCATTCCTTGTTCATCTTGGACCCTCAGCCAGGCCACATCACGGGCGTGATAGCGCGGCTCCTGTGGTTCTTTCAGCGCAGGATCTTCTTCTTCATCCACCCATACCAATCCCAAGTTCCGTACTGGAAGAAAGATGGCTGAACGTGTGCCGACGACGACCCCGACGCTATTCTGGCTCAACTGCTGCCAGATACGAGCCCGCTCATCGGAGGGCAAGCCGCTGTGATAACAGACAACCGTTTGTTCCGAAGCATGTCGCAGTGAATTCGCAAGCCATTCGGCTTGTTGAGCTTCTCCGACGATGACCATAGAAGTCCTCTGGCTCCCGCCGACAGCCAAAGGCACCGTCTGTCGTAACAACGCCAGCCGAACGGTCCATGGAGCATGGACGAGGGCTCTCGATGCTGGATGGTATTGCAGCGATTCAACGATCTCGTCCCGCCACGCTGCCGAGACAGCGACAGGAATCGACGTCGAAGAGCAGCCGGAGAGAGGAAGATGTGACTCAATTCGTGCATTGTTGGGTAATCTCGCCTTCCTTGGCCGCACCGCAGCCTCCGACAGAGCCAGCGGTGGGAGCACGAGTCTCAAGCACTGTCCCCACGGCGCGATATACTCCTTCGCAATGCGTCGTGAAAGATCGAGCAGTGCCCCTGGCACTTCAGATGAGTAATCTCCTCGGAACAGTCCGCGAATTTCCTTGAGTTTGGCGCGCTCTAGACCTTGCGGCAATGAGCACATCAACGCTGTGACAGCCCCTCCCAAAATCGATGATCCAAAAGGAACCAACACCCGGTGTCCGACCCGCAGCGAGCCCCGAAGTTGTGCAGGAATCCGGTAGGTGAAAGGACCGATCAGATGTCGAGGGACGATGACGTCGGCATAACAAGCTTCAGCAGCTGGTTCGTGAACGGCCGGAGGAGGACTCCCCATGCGGCATTTTAACAATAGGAGAAAAGGCGGAACAATGTCGGAATGACACAGTTACCGGGAGCTGCGTGTCCAGCACGAAAGGGGTGGCGGAGAAACCGCCACCCCTTGTCCCGATGCCTCACTGCCTTACTGAGAGGGAGGAACTGAAGGATTGCTAGGAATTCCGGGGTTCTGATTTGCCCCTGGCTGGTCAGCGGGCGTTGGAGTGGAATCCGTGACGGGAGGCGAGGAAGGTTTCACCTCAGCCGGAGCCGATGAGACAGCTGGAGTCGGCTTCTCATCCTGCACTGCCTGACTCGCGCCCTCTTGTGAGCCAAGACTTGAAAAACTGTACCCACTCTCCGCAGTCTCCTCCGGTTTCGTCGCTGGCTCCTCAGATGGCTGTTCAGCCGTATCCGGGGCATACAGCACCACGTCGATGCGCCGATTCTGTTCACGTCCAGCTTCTGTCGCGTTGCTGGCGATCGGTCGCGTTTCGCCGAAACCAACAGACGACAAGCGGGCCGAATCCAGACCACTTTTCTCGAGAATGTAGCGAACGACCCCACTGGCTCGCGCTTTAGACAGGTCCCAATTAGTTGGATAGCGCGATTTGAGAGAGGGACCGATCTCCATGTTGTCGGCATGACCTTCCACACGAATTAGCTTATCTCCTGCCTCGGTCTTCAGATACTCCACAACCTGATCCAGCACCCGATAGCCTTCTGGCTGGATCGTAGCTTCACCTGATTCAAATCGGAGCTGTCTTGCCAGATCGTTGAGGTTGATCCTGGTCTCCCCCGCGACGTTCTGGACATAAAATTTGCGTGATACAGGTTCTTGTTTCGATGGAGCAGCAGGCTCGCTCGCGATCGACCGCGTCTGTTGCGAGACCGGCACTGCTTCAGGGGCACGAACTTTCGCACGAACCAGGTCTCCTTTAATGAATCGGGAGGTCGACGTCGATACCAGCGCAGAGGCCGTTCGAGCTTCCGGCCATAGTATCTTGATTTCGCCCACAACCCGAGGCGGAAGGTTCCCCCCCACGCGGAAGACTTCCAGCCGATCACCAGTTTTCACACCGTCTTCCCAGCCCTTATCGATGTAGACGACGTTCCGCTGTGCCACCAGCGTCATTTCTCGATCGGCTTGAAAATCCACGATCATCCCTCGAACTTCACGCTCTGCCGACTGGTCCGTCGCCATTTCCCCGGGGACCGGAAGCGAAAATTTTATAACCGGGTTCCCAGGTTCCAGTGCTCCATAGGATCGAATTGCCCGGACCGTCGTCAACTGATCGTCAGTCTGAACGACCTGAACGATGGCGAGACGTTGAATCAGGTAACCAAGATATTGACCAGTGGCAGGATGGAATACCTTTCGAGCTCGTTTATAGACTGTAAAGAGATCTCCGACGGTGACATCACCAGGATTTTTTAAGCGGAGGTAGACGGTATCCCGTTGGCCCACAATCATCCGATCGCCCGTCGTTTGATTGTCCCCCGTGACAAGGTTGACGACACCATCCTGAGGTGTTGATGTCTGGATAGAACCAGATGCATAGGTAAGAGCCTTGTCGCCGTATCGAATACTCTGAAGGCTCTCGAGATCATCGGCCCACGCAGCGGGCGTGATTGGGACTAGCAGGGCTAAAACCAAAAGAAGCGGGGGAAGTTGCAAGGGCATGTTCATAGTCATCGTCCTTTTGTGAGACTAGTGTTGCTTGAAAAAACATAGCAAATTGTCCTGTATTGTCAAGAATATTGCGGTCTTGGCAGCGTTGACTTACTGCATAATCGGATGATAGGGTGGCGCTAGTCATAGTCACCGTCCGCTAACCCATAATGAAAGCTCATCAATCTCAGGATTCACACGTTCAACCTCAACCTACGCGACGGATCGAGACACAAATCCACCGTCGAAAGAAGGCTCCTGCCTCCCCCCCTTTGCTTCCCGAGTGGACTCAACCAGACCCCAAACCCCCAGCTCATCTCCGCATGCAATCAAACAGGATGGACCCGTCTCACGCTCTTTGCGCTTCGACAAAGGACCGTCACTAATCCTCTCTGTCCAAAAATTCCGGTGTATAGCGCTGCTTCAACGGCGGTTCACGGATGTGACGCCTCAACAGACTTTCTTCTGTCCTCTCCGCGGACGGAAAGAATGATATCAATCACTTCTAGGACTTTCGGGTCGTTGCTGCATAGGTCCTTTGTGCGCTTGCTATCCCTGCAAACGAGAGTCTAAGATTCCTGCTCTTCTTTGTACCTTCAAGGTGTTGAAAGGCACACCGATGAATGGTCTTGAGCTACTCCTCGAGTACCTGACCAGGTACTTTCCTATTTTGCTGTTTATTTTTATCGCCTTAGCCTTCGGTGTGATTACTCTCCTCATCAGCTATCTGGTCCAGCCGAGGTACCCGGAGCCAGAAAAACTCTCCGCCTACGAATGCGGGTCTGAACCGTTTTCGGATGCTCGGATGCCTTTCCCAGTCCGATACTACATCTTCGCCATGTTGTTCGTGATCTTCGACATCGAAGTCATTTTCCTCTATCCCTGGGCCGTCGTGTTCGACAAAATCGGTTTGATTGGCCTTGTTGAAATGATGATCTTCATCGCGCTGTTCTTGGTGGCTTACGTTTATGCCTGGCGCAAGGGGGCGTTGGAATGGGATTAATTCAACTCGGTCGGCCCGAAAAAGACGGCAATCCTGACGTGATCACCACGACCGTGGAAAAGGCTGTCAACTGGGCTCGCAAGGGCTCGCTCTGGCCGATGACGTTCGGCCTCGCCTGCTGCGCGATCGAGATGATCGCTGCAGTGTCTTCACGGTATGACATGGATCGATATGGAGCCGGTGTCTTTCGGGCTTCGCCACGCCAATCGGACCTCATGATTGTAGCGGGTACCGTATGCCGTCGAATGGCACCAGTGATTCGGAAAATCTATGACCAGATGCCGGAACCGAAATATGTCATCGCGATGGGATCCTGCGCCACGTCAGGCAACATCTATGACAGTTACAGCGTCGTGCAAGGTGTGGATCGGTTTGTTCCGGTCGATATTTATGTCCCCGGCTGCCCCCCGACCCCTGAAGCTTTGTTCGACGGCATTCTCAAGTTACAAGAGCGCATCATGCAGAAGCGGGTATTCGTGAAACAGCCGGACCTCGTCAAAGCGAGTCTCAAAGTTTAAGCTGAACACGATGACATTGCAGCATCTGGCCAATCGGATCCAAGAGAACTTTTCCAGCGGCTTCGTCAAAGCGGTTGAGTGGCGGGGAGACCTCGCCGTGACTGTTACTCGCGACAAGCTCCATGAGGTGGCGCAATTTCTTCATGACGACCCAGCCATGGACTTCGACTATATCGTCCATGTCAGCTCGGTCGATTGGCCGGACGACGAAGAGCGATTTGAAGTGGTGTACGAGTTTTACTCCATGAAGAAACGACACCGGATCCGACTGAAGGCTCGAGTACCGGAATCTGACTGTGTCGTGGATTCGCTCACCGATATATGGAAGGGAGCGGATTTCATGGAGCGCGAAGCCTACGACATGATGGGCATCCGCTTCCGGAACCATCCGGACCTCCGGAGGATCCTGATGCCGGATGATTACACGGAAGGATATCCGCTGCGCAAAGACTTTCCGGTTCGCGGGAAGGGTTGGCGGGATACCTTCGAGTTTCTCGACGAGACTGTACGCTAAGCGAGACTGACCCGAGATGGCATTCGAAGACCAAAGAACAACGGTCTATAAAGTAGACCCGACCCATCCAGAGAGCGACACGCTCCCGACCCTACGGACGGAAGAGCTGTTGCTGAACATGGGCCCGCAACACCCGAGTACCCATGGGGTCTTGAAGGTCATCCTCGAATTGGAAGGGGAGCGCCTCGTGAAGTCGACGCCGGTGATGGGCTTCCTCCACCGCGGCGTTGAGAAGCTGGCCGAAGAGGGGACCTACCATCAATTTATTCCCCATACCGACCGACTGGATTACGTTTGCGCGATGTACAACAACTTTGCCTACTGTCGAGCGGTCGAAAAACTCATGAACATCACGGTACCGGAGCGGGCAGAATATCTTCGAACCATCGTGGCGGAAGTCCAGCGGATCATCGGCCATCAGTTCTGGCTGGGTACCCAAGCACTCGACATCGGCGCCATGACCGTGTTTTTCTACTGCTTCCGGGACCGAGAAATTCTGCTGGATTGGTTCGACGAGCTCTGCGGTGCGCGCCTCACGACCAGTTGGTATCGCATCGGCGGCGTCGAGCGGGACTTTACGCCATCGCTCTTGGAGAAGCTGAAGAAGTTCCTTGACTACTTCCCGCCGAAAATCGACGAGTACGTCATCTTTCTCGAGAAGAACCGAATCTGGCTCGCCCGGACCAAAGGTGTGGCGGTGATTTCCGCCGAAGATGCGGTAAATTTCGGCTTGAGCGGTCCCACTCTGCGAGGCTCCGGCGTGGACTATGACCTGCGCAAGTTTGAAGCCTATGCCGCCTATCCCAAGTGCGAGTTCAGTGTCCCTGTCGGAAAAAACGGCGACACGTATGATCGGTACTGGATCCGCGTCATGGAGCTCTATGAAAGCGTGAAGATTATCCGGCAATGTCTGGAGCAGATGCGGGACGGCCCGATCATGGCCGATGTTCCGAGCGTCACATTGCCGCCCAAAGAGCGGGTCTTTACGAATCTGGAGTCCATGATCCAGCAATTCAAGCTCTTCTCGCAGGGTTTTAACGCTCCTCCGGGAGAAATTTACTGCGGGACTGAAGCTCACAAGGGCGAACTGGGCTTCTACATCGTGAGCGCAGGTGGAGGGAAACCCTACCGCTTGAAGATCCGAGCCCCGTCGTTCATTCATATGGGCGCGTTTGATCATATGTCGAGGGGCTACATGATCGCCGATGCGGTCACGATTTTCGGCACGTACGACATCGTGATGGGGGAGTGTGACCGATAAGAAGTGCCGAGTGCTGGGTGCTGAGTACTCAGTTCTGAAGGGTCAGAACGCTTAACTCGCCACTCAGCGCTCAGAACTCAGAACTGGGGTCTGACATGGGACTGAAACCAGCTACCAATCCCGAAGTTGAAGCAGCCACAATCGAACTGTCGATTGACGGGAAAACCGTCACGGCAAAAGACGGCGTCTCTCTCTACGATGTCATTTCCAGCACGGGAAAGATCATTCCCGCCATGTGCTACCACTATACCTTTGATCCCTTTGGTTCGTGCGGGATGTGCCTGGTGATGCAGGAGGGGAAAAAGGCGCCGGTCCGCTCCTGCACGGCCAAGGCGACTGCCGGAATGATTATTCGCACGGAAGGTGACGACCTTTTCCAGGCCAGGAAAAAAGCCGTCGAGAAACACCTCTCTGTCCATCCGCTGGACTGTCCAGTTTGTGACGCCGACGGCCACTGCGAGCTCCAAGACATGGCGTTCCAGCATGGCGTGACGAGCCTCGCCAACGCGAAGCAGAAATTCATTCCCGAAGATACACGGAGTCTTGTCCTCGACTTCAACATGAATCGCTGCATTGCGTGCGCTGAGTGCATCAACGTCTGTAAGGACGTCTTGATGATCGACGCCTTGCAATTCATGAAGAAGGGCGGATTCAACCAAGTCGTGGCGAAGGGCGACCTGCCGTTGTCTTGCGAATTCTGCGGAGATTGTCTCGCGGTCTGCCCGGTGGGCGCGATTACGAACAAGTTTTCAAAGTACCTTTACAAGCCCTGGCAGATGAAGAAAACGACGACCACCTGCAACTATTGCGGGGACGGTTGCCAGCTGTACGTCGAAACGAAAGATACCGAGGTCATCCGTATCACGTCGCCGTTGTCGTGGAAAAATAAATGGGGCGACCGCGCCGACACGACGAAAGGCCATGGCGGACTCTGCGTGCGGGGGCGATTCGGATTTGAGTATCTCGACAGCGCCTCACGTTTGAAACAACCGCTGGTGCGTAAGGGGAATCAGCTCGTTGAAACTCCATGGCTTGAGACGATGCATCACGTCGTCGAGCGATTTTCTGAGATCCGCAAGCGCCACGGGGCTGAAGCGATCGCCGGCCTCATTACGGCCCGCTGCACGAACGAAGAGCTCTATCTCTTTCAGAAGCTCATGCGGGCCGGGTTCCGCACAAACAACCTTGACAGCAGTGCACGTTATGGCCACTTAAATTTCGTCCATGCCTCCCGTCAAGCGCTGGGAATCGGACGCTCACCAAACGACTGGGAAGATTTAACCAAGGCGAAGGCTGTCCTGTTGATCGGATCGAACATCACGGAGACCAATCCGCTCACGTCCGTGCGGATTAAGGAAGCCATTCGCGTCTACAAGGCTCAGGTTGTCACGATCGATTCCGCGATCACGAACATGGGCAAGCTCGCCTCACATCCGTTCGTGATCAAGGCGGGAACCGAAGGGCTGGCCATCGACGGACTCGTCAAGGCCGCCATCGAACTGGATCTGGTGGACGAAGAAATCATTAAAAAACATCCGCAGGCTTTTGCTGCATTAAAAGCCGCTCTGGCACATGTATCTCTGGACCAGATCGCCGCGCAAACCGGTATGTCGGTCCAGGGCTTCAAAGAAGCGGTTGCCGTGTTCGCCGAAGCCCCCCGGTCCATTATCCTCTGTGCGGAAGGTATTGTCCGTCGAGCCGACGGTCATCAGAACGTTCTCAAATTAATCGACCTCGCCTGGATCTCGGGAAAGCTGGGGCGTCCCGGCTGCGGCGTCAACACATTGACCGAAGAGCCCAACGAACAAGGTGCCGTCGACATGGGCGTGGCGGCGGAGTTTCTTCCGGGGCAGGCCCGATTCGAGGACCAAGCCGCCCGGGATCGATTTGCCAAAGCATGGGACGTCACACTTCCGGCTGCGGGAGGTGGGGCCCATCTCGTGGACATTCTCAATCGCTGCAGAAGCGGACAGATTCGAGCCCTCTATGTGGTCGGAGAAAATCCGCTTGCGACGCTCCCCGCCTCGATGGAAGTCCGGGCGGCGCTGGATCGACTGGAGCTCTTAGTCGTTCAGGATCCCTTCCTCACGGAAACTGCCCGGCTCGCGCACGTCGTTCTCCCGGCCTGCACCTATGTTGAGAAAGACGGTACCTTCACCAACCTGGAAGGCCGTGTCCTGCGCGTCCGCCAAGCGATGGATCCCCTTGGGGAGAGTCTCCCGGATTGGCATATTATGACAGCACTCGCGAATGGCCTCGGGTGCCAGTGGGAGTACGAATCGACAAACGACATTCAGGTGGAGATTATGAAATTGCTGCCCGGCTACTACAACCTTGGTCAGCCCCGGAAGGTCACACCTAACGCGGATCACTACCTTGCCAACGGCTACACCGCCGCGGTGGCAAACCGTTATCGCACTAGCACTGCTCGACCAGGTGGTGCGGACCAGCGGCCGTTTGCATTGCTGATGGGACAAGTGTTGTATCACTCGGGCAAGATGTCGACCGAGGCACTGGGGCTCATAAAGATCGCTCCGAACACGGGGCGCCTTCGGATGAACCCGCAAGACATGGAACGGCTCGGTCTGGTCGATGGGGCCAAGGTTCGTGTTACTTCTGAGCGCGGCTCGCTTCAACTGGGCATCCAGCCCGATCAGTCAGTAGCGCCTCACACGTGCTTTTTCCCAGAGCACTTCAATGAACCGCCGGTGAAGGATCTCATGTCGATCCAGCTTGATCCCGTGACCAGCGTTCCGTCGTTCAAACTCGCACGCGTCACGATCGAGAAGGCCTAGAGGCACGGAGAGGCCGATGAGTGTCATCAGTATCACCAAAAAAGTTCTCCAGGCCGCGTTGTTCTATGAAATCTGGGATGCAATGAAGGTGACATTCAAGCACATGTTCCACAAGCCGATCACATTCCAGTATCCGCGTGAACAGCGGACGATTCCCGACGCGCACCGTGGCGCGCTCGGCCTCTTGCGCTACGACGACGGCCGTGAGCGTTGTGTCGGTTGCGATCTCTGTGAAGCCGCCTGCCCATCGAGGTGCATTAAGGTCATCAGTGCAGAGGACAGCGCCCGGCCGTTGCAACGATACGCCAGTGAGTTTTACATCGACATTACCAAGTGTGTCTTTTGTGGCTACTGCGTCGAAGCCTGCCCCGTGAATGCCCTTGCCATGACAAAGATGTACGAGTATTCCACTCACGACAAGCGGACTCTGTTGTTCGATAAAGCAAGGCTGTACGACATCGGCGAACGCCATCTCGAGGATGCCAAAAAATACCTCTACGCACACAATCAGGAAAAGAACGTTGAAGAGAGCCGTGAGTATCGGTACTACTTTCCGCAATCCGTCCTCAAGGCAACTCAATCGTCCCCCAAACACTTGAGCTGAGCCCTCGATGACCCTTGTCTTTTTCGCCTATTTTGCGCTCGTGAGTATCGCCGCGGGGGTCCTCACAGTGGCGCTGCGCAACCCGGTACATTGCGGCATGGCCTTGTTGGCCCTTCTGCTGCACGTTTCCGGGCTCTTCGTCCTCCTGAACGCTGAATTTCTCTGGGCGGTGCAGGTCGTCGTCTATGCCGGAGCCATCCTTGTGCTGTACCTCTTCGTCTTGATGCTGTTGAACCTCAAGACCGAAGAACGGTACTTCCATTCGACCTTTATGTATTTTTTGGCTCCCGCAGTGGTTGGATCACTCTATGTGCTTGCGCTCTTGTTTCGGTCTCCATTCGGGGGCGCGAAGGGAGACGCGCCCGCCGCGGCGATCTTGCAGGACGGGGACACCCATGCGGTCGGGATCAAGATGTTCAGCGATTACCTTTTGCAGTTCGAAATTGTGGGCGTTTTCCTGTTGGGTGCCATCATCGGCGCGATCGTGCTCGCGAAGACACCAAAGCCGCTGGATGTGGAACGGGAGCGATGAAGCAGTCAGCCATCAGCTATCAGCGTGAAGCATTCCATCGGAGGCTGATAACTGAATGCTGATCGCTCCAACACTTCGGGTGATTCGATGGTCCCGTTAAGTGCCTATGTCGCCGTGAGTGCCGTGCTGTTTCTCACGGGTCTATTGGGCGTCTTGATCAGGCGCAATTTCATCATTGTATTGATGGCCGTCGAGATCATGTTGAATGCGGCCAATATCAATCTCGTCGCTTTTTCGCATTACATGGAGTCGATGGCAGGACAGCTCGTGGCGCTGTTTATCATTGCGATTGCCGCTGGAGAAGCAGCGGTCGGGCTCGCCATTATTATCGTCGTCTTCCGGGGAAAGATCTCGACGAACGTGGACGAAATGAATCTGTTGAAATGGTAACGACGTGCCTTTGACTGATTGGCTCATCCTGATGATTCCGGTCTTCCCGCTAATAGCGGTGGTCATCAACGGCTTGTTGGGGAGCCGGTATTCCCATGACTGGGCCTATTGGCTGGCGTGCGGATCGGTCGGTGCCTCCTTCCTCTCGACCATCGGAGTCTTCACCAACATCCTCAGAACCGGCACGCCTCACGAAGTCATCGCCTACCAGTGGATCTTCGGTGGCGACCTCACGATCAATCTCGCATACCTTGTTGATTCCCTCACCTGCATCATGCTGTTGGTCGTGACCGGCGTCGGCTTCCTCATTCACGTCTATTCAGTCGGCTATATGCACGGTGAAACCGGATTTACGCGGTTCTTCACCTATATGAATCTCTTCATGGTCTCAATGTTGCTCCTTGTGATGGGGAACAATTACGCCGTCCTGTTTATTGGGTGGGAAGGTGTCGGGCTCTGCTCGTATCTCTTAATCGGCTACTACTACGATAAAGTCTCGGCAGCCAAAGCGGCCACGAAAGCTTTCGTCGTGAATCGTATCGGCGATGCTGGATTCCTGTTGGCGATCTTCCTGGTTTTCATCAACTTCAAGACCCTCGATTACACGAAGGTGTTCGCCCAAGTCAGCCAGTTGTCGCCGGAGATGGCCACGGCGATCGCGTTGTGCTTGCTTGTGGGGGCCATCGGAAAATCCGCGCAGCTCCCCCTCTATACCTGGCTGCCGGATGCCATGGAGGGTCCAACTCCGGTAAGTGCCTTGATTCATGCCGCCACCATGGTGACAGCCGGCGTCTATATGATCGTCAGAAACCATGCGATTTACGATGTCTCGCCAACCTCCATGACCGTGGTCGCCATCGTCGGTGGATCGACAGCTCTCTTCGCTGCAACCATTGGTTTGGTCCAGACTGATATCAAGCGTGTCCTGGCTTACTCGACCGTCAGCCAACTCGGGTACATGTTTCTCGGCTGCGGAATCGGCGCCTACACCGCAGCAATCTTCCATCTCATGACACATGCCTTCTTCAAGGCACTGCTGTTTCTGTCCGCCGGGTCCGTGATTCACGCACTCTCGGGCGAGCAAGACATTCGTAAAATGGGCGGGCTGAAACACAAGATTCCCTGGACTCACTGGCTCTTTTTCATTGGCAGCGTCGCTATCGCCGGCATCCCGCCGCTTGCGGGTTTCTGGAGCAAAGACGAGATCATGGCCCACGCCTTCACCCACCATCAGTACCTGCTGTATGGGATGGCTGCGACCGGCGCATTCTTGACAGCCTTCTATATGTTCAGATTGACCTATCTGACCTTCTACGGCCCGTCACGGATGGACCATCATGTGGAGGAACATGTGCATGAGTCGCCGATGATCATGATCGGGCCATTGGCGATTTTAGGAGGCCTGTCTCTGATCGGCGGTTTCTTAGGAGTTCCGCCAGAGCACGGATGGTTCCAGCGGTTCCTCGCCCCAGTCGCAATCTCGGGAGGCGATCATGAACCGGCGGTCAGTCTTGTTCTGATGCTCATGGGCATCGCCACAGGGATCGCGCTCCTTGGGTGGGGCTTTGCTCACTACTTTTATAGTGTAAGTCCTTCGACACCGGAGCGGTGGGCGACGAAATTCTCGACCGCCTATACGACCCTTCTAAATAAATATTACGTCGATGAATTGTATGACCTGCTCTTTGTCGAACCGACAAAGAAGCTCGGCTGGCTCTTCGATTGGTTTGATCGAGTTGTGGTCGATGGAATCGTCCGGGCCGTCGGTCAGGTCGCAGAAGCGGGAGCGGCCGGTTCGACGTGGTTCGAGAAACACGTGATATACGGCGGGATCAACATCATCGGTTATGGCAATCATCTCGCCGCCAGACAATGGCGACATCTGCAAAGCGGAATGGTCCAGCACTACGCGGCAATGATTGTGGCGGGGTTGTTTTTGCTCGCTCTGGTAATCCAACTGGTGCTGCAACTTTAGAGTCACAACGATGTTGGAAGAACTGGCCTCGGCCTTCCCAATTCTGTCGTGCATTCTCTTTTTGCCGGTCGCAGGAGCCGCCGTTCTGTGGCTCTTCGACGACGAAGATATGATCCGTACCTCAGCGCTGACAATTGCGCTGGTTGAACTAGCCCTGTCACTGTTCGTCCTCCTCCGATTTGTTCCCGACTCGGCCGCGATGCAGTTTGCCGAGCATGTACGATGGATTCCCGCCCTCGGGATCAGCTACCACCTGGCAGTCGATGGCATCAGTGTCCTATTCGTCGGGCTGACAGCTTTCCTCACGGTTCTCATCGTCATCTATTCGTGGGATACCATCCGCCATCAGGTCAAACTTTACATGATGGCGCTGCTCGCGCTTGAAACCACGACGATGGGTGTCTTCGTCTCTCTCGATCTCATCCTCTTTTTCGTGTTTTGGGAGTTGATGCTCATCCCGAGCTACTTCCTCATCAAGCTCTGGGGTGGCGGGGCGGAGCGACACTATGCGGCGCTGAAATACGTGCTCTATACCTTGCTTGGCAGCGTCTTCATGTTGGTGGGCATTGCCCTCCTAGACCTCAACTACCACCAATGGGCGACGTTGCATCACATGGAGCCATCCTACTCGTTCGATCTGCTTGAGCTCCTAACCGTACCGATTCCCCTCCATCAGCAAGTTCTGATCTTCTGGTTGATGTTTTTGGGCTTCGCGTTTAAGGCTCCTGTGTTCCCGTTCCATACCTGGTTGCCGGATGCCTTGCTCGAAGGTCCGATCGGTATGGCCGTGGTCCTGGCCGGGTTGAAATTGGGTACGTTCGGATTCATCCGGTTCAGCATCCCCCTCCTCCCAGAAGCGTCGAAGAGCCAGACGGTCGTGTCGATCGTGATGGCGCTTGGTCTAGCCGCCATTCTGTACGGCGCGATCATGGCACTGATTCAACCAGATTTTCGCCGGCTGTTGGCCTATAGCAGCATCAGCCATCTTGGGTTTGTCGTAGTTGGTCTCTTCGCACTCAACTACCAGGGTCTTCAAGGTAGCCTGCTCACAATGGTCAACCTGGGGTTCAGCACAGCCGGATTGTTCTTTATCGCCGGGTTTCTCTACTCAAGACAGCAGACAACCCAGCTTGCCTCATTCGGTGGTATGGCCAAGCAGGTGCCGTTGCTGGCGACGTTTTTCTTGCTCATCGGCCTCGCATCGATCGGACTCCCAGGTACCAACGGATTCGTGGGGGAATTTTTGATCCTCCTGGGAATCTTTAAAGCCCATTGGCTCTACGGGTCGGTTGCGGTGCTGGGAGTCATCTTCGGAGCAGCATATTTCCTGTGGTACTACGAGCGGGCGATGCTTGGCCCGTTGAGTAAAACCGTCAGAGAGTCGATCGGCGATCTCCATTTTCGGGAAGTCGTGATTGCATCGTCGCTGTCCGTGATGATTTTGTGGATCGGCCTCTATCCCGCTCCGTTCTTGAAGATGATGAATGGGTCGGTGCAGGCGTTGGTCGATCGATTGGACCGCGGGGCGGTCGCCTCCGTGGACAACGTGCCCGCCGTCAGGGCGGACTGAATCGTATGAGCGAATACGTTCTTCTGTATATTTTGTTCGCACCGTTCGTGGGTGTGACCGCGCTCATCTTCATTTCGAATCGGCAATTGATGCTCGTCCGCGGAGTTGCGGCAACATCCGCCGGCATCTGCCTACTCGCGTCGCTTTACCTATTTTTTGCCTACGACACCGCCAAGGGTGGGTTCCAGTTCCTGCAGAAATACGAATGGTCGAAGCAGCTTGGCATCTCCCTTTACCTCGGCGTCGACGGCATTGGAACGCCGCTGGTCTTGGCTTCGTCGATCCTGTTGTTCGCCGGCATCTTCGTGTCCTGGCACATCAAGGATCGCACCAAAGAATTCTACATTTGGCTACTGATCCTCGCTGCTGCGACGATCGGCGTGTTCATGTCGCTGGATTTATTCTTCCTATACTTCTTCTACGAAATGTCCGTCATCCCGATGTATCTACTCCTGGGTATGTGGGGAAGCCACACAAAAAAGTACAACGAGATGACAGACCCAGAAGGTCTCAAGCAGCGGGATTCCGTCGGGTTCATCTTGAACTTTGCCTCGAACAGCAAAGAATACGCCGCGATGAAACTCGTCCTCTTCCTGTCAGCCTGGGCGGTGGTCGCGCTGATGGGCATTCTGCTCATCTATAAATACTCCGGCCTGAATACGTTCGATATTCTGGTCCTGCGCGAGCAGGCGAAGCTCATGAATATCCCCGTGCTCGGCACCACGCTCGACAAGATCATCTGGGTGCTCATCTTTTTCGGATTCGCTTCTATTGCACCGCTCTGGCCTCTGCATTCCTGGTCACCCGTTGGTCACGCAGCGGCTCCGGCTGCGACCAGCATGTTGCACGCGGGCGTGTTGATGAAGCTGGGGCACTTTTCGATCATCCGTGTGGCGTTTGAAATTCTTCCCGAAACGACCAGAGAGCTCATGCCGATCGCCGCGGTGCTCTGCATGTTCAGCATCCTCTACGGGGGATTTGTCGCCTTTTATGCGAAGGATACGAAATATGTCATCGGCTACTCGAGTTCCAGCCACATGGGCTACGTGTTCCTGGGCATGGCCGCATTGAACTATATCGGTTTGAGCGGCGCGGTGATTTATATGTTCGCCCACGCGATGGCAACCGGCATGCTCTTCGCCATGGCCGGATGGGTGTATGACCAGACGCACACGCGCGATATCCCGTCGTTGGGGGGATTGTCAAACCGCATGCCCTTCATCGCTGGTTGCTTCGTGGTGGCTTGCATGGCATCGATCGGGATGCCGGGGACCATCAATTTTATCGCCGAAATCATGATCATCGTTGGGAGTTGGCAGAAGTATCCCTTGCAGGTGATTGTCGCTGTGATCGGCATTGTGATCACCCTGGCATACTTGTTCCGGATGATGCGCGGGGTTTTCTACGGGACGATGGATCAGAAGTATAGCCATTCGCATGATGCCGTGGCGGTCGCCGATCGCCTGCCGTTGCTGGTGATGATTGCCGTCAGTATCGGATTCGGGTTATTCCCCATGCACCTCTATAATGTGGTTCGATCCGGCGTCGACCCACTCGTCGCCAGGATCACTCACGTGGTGCCGATTGCCGCTGCGGCCGACGAATACAGCCCTCAGCGTTCAGCCGGCAGCCATCAGCTTGCGGACCCGAAGAGTTCTACACGTGAGCTGACGGCTAGCCAGCTGAACGCTGAGGGCTATACAGGTAGACAATGACATTCTCTCTGACCATGTCTCCCTCCGACTTATTATTGCTCTTGCCGGAGATGCTCCTCACGTTCTGGATCTGTCTGATCCTGGTCCTCGATTTTGCCTTTCCACGATTGCCGAAGGAACAGCTGGCCTATCTCAGCGTAGGAGGGCTCACGATCACATTGGGGTGTCTCATATGGTTTGATGTGACCGGCATCACCGGGGCACTCTTTGCCAACATGTTCGTAGTCGATCGGATGGCCTTGTTCTTCAAGATGCTGATCGTGGTGGCCACAATATTAGTCATCATCGCCTCCATCCAATTCGTTCATCGCTTCACGTTCTTTCGCGGGGAATATTATTTTCTGGTTGCGATGTCGGCGCTGGGTATGATGTTCATGGCCTCGGCGAACGATCTCCTGTCCGTTTTTGTGACGCTTGAGTTCTCGACCTTCGGCTTCTATGTCCTGGTCGCCTACCTGCGGGAAGACGCCGCATCGAACGAGGCAGGACTCAAATTCTTCATCCTGGGTGTCTTTGCGGCTGGTCTTCTTGCCTACGGGATCAGCTTGGTATACGGCGAGACAGGGAAGCTCGTCTTCTCGGATATGGCGTCTGCACAGGCCACGCCAGGATTGATCATCGGTTATTTGCTCATCTTCGCGGCGCTGGGTTTCAAAATCGGAGCTGTGCCGTTCCACTCCTGGATTCCCGACACGTATCACGGATCACCGACGCCGGTGACCGCATTCCTGTCGATCGCACCGAAAGGGGCAGCGTTTGCCATTCTCCTTCGGATGTTCTATGTCGCGCTCGCCGGTTTCAAACCCACCTGGGTGCTCATGCTGGTGGCGGCCTCGATTCTGTCGATGACTTACGGCAACATCGTGGCGATCGCGCAGAAAAACATCAAACGACTACTGGCCTATTCCGGCATTGCCCAGATCGGCAATGTGCTCATCGGCCTCGCTGCCGGGACGAAGATGGGAAGTGATGCAATTTTGTTTTACCTGTTGACCTATCTGTTCGCGAACTTAGGAGCCTTCGCCATCGTCATTGCGGTCAGCCAGGCAATCGGCAGCGATGAAATTGAAGATTATAGCGGCCTGGGCCGCCGTTCGCCGTTCCTTGCCTTCGCCATGCTGATTTTTCTGTTGTCCCTGGCCGGCGTGCCTCCTCTCGCGGGATTCATCGGCAAGGTCTATATTTTTGTTGCGGCAATCAAGGAGGGACTCTATACCCTCATCACGGTCGGACTGATCAACATCGTGATCTCTTTGTACTACTACTTGATCGTCGTGAAAAAGATGTACATCGTCGAGCCCCACGACCCATCGCCGGTATCGATCTCGGGCCCCATGAAGGCCGTGGTGTACGCCGGACTCGCTGGGACGCTCGCGATCGGCATCTATCCGCAGCCGGCGATCGACTGGGTGGTGGCTGCAACGCTGATGTTCTCCAACCTTACAGGTCCAGCTGCGTTCATTCCGCCATCTTTGCCGTTCAGTGGGTAATCGCTCTTCGTCGTGACGCCGCGCCCAGCGAGCCTTCTGGTAAAATATTTCTTGCAGGGTCTAGTGGGGCAGAGTAGAGTTCTGGCACGGGGGTTTTCCCTAACGCCGCAGTGTGGGTTCTGCGTCTATCATGGCATCCGTCACCCAAGATCGTCCCACCGTTCCAGCCGCCGCAGCATCCGTACATTCGACGTCGGACGCTGAGAAGAAATCCCTGTCTCCCTCGCGCGTAAGCGGAACTTTGCGATGGTTTGCCGGCTGGTCCATTGAGCAGCGTGTGCTCGCTGGATTCGGGCTCGTGTTTGCGGGAATTGTCGTGATCAGTATCGCGTCCTACCGAAACACGTCGGTGCTGATCAAGAATAGCCGCCTCGATACGAGAAGCCACGAACTCGTGCAGCTGCTCGGTTCGATAGGGGAAGCATTGGATGATGCGGAGCGCGGGCATCGCCGCTATCTCGTGACGGGTGACGAGGCCTACCTCAAAGGACACAAAACCGTCCTGGAGCAGATGCCCGTCTTCTCTCAGTATCTTCGAAGCTTGACAGAAGGAGCCCCCGACCAACAGGAACGGGTGGCAAGCCTTGAACGATTAATTCGCCAACAGCTCGACGCCGAAGCCGCCGCTATTTCAGCGCGAGAGACAAACGGTTACGAGGGGGTCCGCCGTATCGCACTTTCGGGCGCGGCGAAACAAGAGCTTGACGCAATCCATCGCTTGATCGTCGAACTGGACGCGGCTGAGCAGAAGGCACTTCGGGGCCGTGTCGTTCAATCGACAGGCAGCACGAGAAACACCATCGTGCTCTTAGTTCTTGGGGCGCTCCTCCAACTCGTTTTGCTTGCCTCCGTATATTACTTGATCCGTCACGATATCACGGAGCGACGTCGCGTCGCGGCAGAACTTCGGCGACGCGGAGAGCTACTCCAAGCCGCCAACAAAGAACTCGAGGCCTTCAGCTATTCCGTCTCTCACGATCTTCGCGCGCCTCTCCGCCATATCGACGGGTATGCCTCCTTGCTGTCCAAGACGGCGGGGGAGTCGCTCAATGACAAATCCAGACGGTATCTCCAAACGATCTCCGACTCCGCCAAACAAATGGGTCAACTCATCGACGACCTGCTGGTGTTTTCCCGCATGGGCCGGCAAGAGATGTTGCGCACGACCGTAAGTTTGGATCAACTGGTCAAGACCGTCATTCACGATTTGCGGCTTGACTTGCAAGGACGGACAATCTCCTGGACAATTGGGCCGTTACCTGAAGTCTCTGGCGATCCAGCGATGTTGCGTCAGGTGTTTATGAATTTGCTCGCGAACGCTATCAAGTTCACCAAACATCGCGCCGAAGCAAAGATTGAGATCGGCGCCACTCGGCGGACCGCGGGAGAGACCGAGATCTTCGTCCGGGACAATGGAGCAGGGTTTGACATGCAATACGCGAATAAATTGTTTGGGGTGTTCCAACGCCTCCACCGCAATGACGAGTTCGAAGGAACTGGTATCGGGCTTGCGAATGTTCGACGAATCATTCATCGTCATGGTGGCCAGACCCGGGCCGAAGGAGCGGTCGACCGGGGAGCGACATTTTTCTTTACCCTCCCAACGAAAAGAGCTGTCTGATGACTACCTTGAAACCGATTTTGCTGGCAGAGGACAATCCTCGTGACGCTGAACTGGCCTTGGCCGCGATGGAGGAACATCACATCGCCGACAAAGTTGTCGTCTGTCATGATGGCGCAGAGGTGTTAGATTATCTGTACTGCCGCGGGTCTTATAGGACGCGACGTCATGGAAATCCGGCTGTTGTTTTTCTTGACCTTAAGATGCCGAAAGTCGACGGCATCGAGGTGCTGAGAACGATCAAGAATGACACCGACCTTCAGCATATCCCGGTTGTCATGCTGACATCGTCACGAGAAGAGCGAGACCTGGCCCAAAGCTATGCTTTGGGTGCCAATGCCTACGTTGTCAAGCCGGTTGAGTTTCACCAATTCATCAACGCCGTGAAAGAATTAGGCGTCTTTTGGGGTGTGATCAACGAACCACCTCCTGAAGGCGAAACATCCATCCAGTAGTCTCACAATCGAGGACCCGTGAAGTCCCCTCTGCGTCTTCTGCTTCTCGAAGATAATCCGGTCGACGCCGACCTGATTACGGCGACCATGACGGAGAGAGGAATCCCCTGCCAATCTCACCGCGTCGATACGCGTCAGGATTTCGTGGCCGCGCTCAAAGAGGGCCAGATCGACCTGATCCTCGCGGACTACTCGATCCCAGGCTTTGATGGATTCAGTGCCCTGACGCTCGCTCGGCAACACCGCCCCGAAGTACCGTTCATGTTCGTCTCCGCGACGATTGGCGAGGACCTGGCCATTGATGCTATGCACCAAGGAGCAACGGATTACATTCTCAAGCAGCGGTTAGGTCGATTGGTTCCCTCTGTCCAGCGGGCCTTACGAGAGGTGGAAGAACGAGCTGAACGACAACGCGCCGAGGACGCTCTGGAGCAGAGCGAGAAGCAGTTCCGCCAGGCGCAAAAAATGGAAGCGGTGGGACGACTGGCGGGTGGTATTGCTCACGACTTCAACAACCTCCTTACCGTCATCATGGGATATAGCCAGGTCCTGTCGACCGAGCTGGGCCCTGAGCACCCGCTTCGCAGTAAGATCGAAGAGACTCAGAAAGCGGGGGAGCGGGCCGCCGGATTGATTCGACAATTGCTGGCATTCAGCCGCAAGCAGTCGATGGACCCGAAAGTGTTGAGTCTCAACACCGTCGTCACTAATCTGGAAAGCATGTTGCGACGATTGATTGGAGAAGACATTCGCCTTGTCACCAAGCTTGATCCTGGAAACGGCCGCGTACGCGCGGACCAGGCGCAGCTCGAGCAAGTCCTCATGAATCTTGTCGTCAATGCACGAGACGCGATGCCGAAAGGTGGAATTCTCACCCTCGAAACTGCCCAGGTCGAGCTCACCCGCAGCCCTGTCCATTATCTCCGCCCACTGGCACCCGGTCCCTATGTGAAATTATCGGTCAGTGATACGGGATGCGGGATGGATCGCCAGACTCAGTCGCACATCTTCGAACCATTCTTTACTACGAAAGAAGAAGGGAAGGGCAGTGGACTGGGGCTCTCCACGGTGTTTGGAATCGTTACTCAGTGCGGTGGTGGTATCGACGTGGCCAGCCGTGTGGGACACGGGACGAAGTTCGACGTGTACTTCCCCAGCATCGAATCCGACGTGCCAGTCGCCGCTCTACCCCAAGGCGCGGGGCAACCCAAACGGGGGACGGAAACTATTCTTCTCGTCGAAGACGACCCGAGTGTTCGCAATCTCGTGCGAGATGAACTGCGCAAACTCGGTTATCGGGTGCTGGAGGCCAAGAACGGTGTCGAAGCGTGCTTGCTGGCAACGCAGCAGGCGGGCACGCTCGATCTGTTGCTGACCGATGTTGTTATGCCTGGTATGGGTGGTCGAGAACTGGCACAGCATCTTTCTGTCATCAAGCCGGATCTAAAAATTCTTTTCATTTCCGGATACATCGACGATGTCGGGCTCCATGCGGGACATGAAGAAGGCTCCAGTAGCTTCCTCCAGAAACCCTTTACACCTGAGGCCCTTGCGCGGGCTGTCAGAGAACTCCTCGACACGCCGTCGCATTCCGGCAAACCGAGCGCCACTCTGCCCGCACCGCGAGCCGTCTTGCGCTGAGCGCGCATCCTCCAGAAGTGCCGGCTTCAGGCACTTCTTGATTTGACGGTCCTCGCATAGCCTCTCTATACTCGACCGCAACGAACCATGAGATTTCTCTTGCGATGCCATCGACCCTGCTCAAGCTTTGCTGCTGTTTTTTTGTTGGGAACGACCTGGCTGGTCATTGGCTTGCCACACCAGGCAAGTACTCAAACATTGACGTGGGACCCTGTCGCGGAAGGACTGTCTGTGACGGTCTGGTCGCCGCAGACGCCCTGCCAAGACGTCCCGCCGCTTATCGCCTTTGACATTGATCCAGACCGCTACCGCTTTGTGGTCCATCACTATCAGCGGGAGGGACTGTCAGCCCCGCTGGACATTCGCCAATGGCAAAAACAGACGGGTCATGACCTCATCTTCAATGCCGGCCTATTCCGAGAGGACTTTTCGTATCTCGGCCTGCTATATGCCAATGGACGCTCGATCGGGGGCAAGCGCCATCCCACATGGATGGGGCTTTTCGTAGCTGAGCCCGTCGACTCGACATCGCGTCGTGCGAAAGTGCTAGACCTCGCCGTCGATCCGTTCGATGAACAGCGACCCGGTTACCAAGAAGCGGCACAATCGTTGATGCTTCTCGATCGAACAGGGAAAGTGCGCGTACGCCAGACTGGGAAGCGGGCCCAGCAAACGATTCTTGCAGAACTCGGGAATGGACATGTGCTGCTGCTGAAGAGCACGGATGCAGTATCACTCCATGCCGTTGGTCAATGTATGCGGGATACATTTCCTGCGGTCCGGCAAGCAATGGCGATGGACGGAGGGTCTTCGTCAGATGTGGTCCTGAACGCGGCAACCGCACAAACAGCGATCATATCAGGTGTTCTACAGCCCTGGCTCTTACAATCGGCCGATAACTCGACGGCTCATATTGGACTGCCGGCCGTCATCGGCATCAGTCCACGTCGCACTGTCTCGGCAAATCAGGTCACACCGGAAAAGCCTACTGGTCGATAGCTTTTTTCTCGAGTTATCGACGCGCTGTCTCGACCGGAAATCACGCCTCTTGCCAGGCATTCATGCCGCCGCTGACATTGTAGACATGCCAATACCCCAGATCAGCCAGGGTTTCCGCGGCGATGTTGCTGCGATGGCCCGACTGGCAATAAACGACGATGTGGTCATCTAACTGTGCCCCGATCTCGCGGTGACGCGTCTTGATCTCACGGAAATCAATATTGAGGTCCGTACCCGGGATATAGCCCGTCGCATGTTCTTCGGTTGAACGCACGTCGATTAGAATGAAGCCTTTCTGTGCCATCGAAGGAGCTTTGGTCAATCCGGCCCTCAGCTGCTGAACCGTTAATAGATAGGAATGGTGGGCGGAGGTTGTGCTGACCGCAACGAGTAGTATGAGCAAGGCGCTGATGAAAAATGCGGCTCTCGATTTCATGTTCATCCTCCTGTAACGTAGCGATGAAGAATATATACGCACGTATTCTAGGAAGACTATGAATCACCGGTCAAGGGTCGCGATAATCGCAGCATGTCTCGCGGTTGTCGGCTGTGCAGACGGGGCAAAGATAGTCCAAGACCGAGACGACGGCGGTGTGGTGGTCTATCCATTCAAGGGCGAGCAAGGTCATTTGCTGTCCTCCTTCAGGAAGGATGCCCTCTCGCTGATGCAGCAGAAGTGCGGAGGCGCCTATACCATTGTACGGGAAGGCGAAACAAAAAGCCGATCACAGGTTGCTGAGACTGTCCGAGGCAGCCAGGAAATGATTCAGGAGCGGCGCTGGGGAATCGAGTTTCGCTGCAAATGACTCTTCGCTGAACCGACCGTCAACCTTCTGGGACCGTAGTGGTAGGATAGGATATTAGATCGTCGATAGTGATCAGGCTCACGACGCTAACACCCTCCTGTTCCACTCTGGCACGTCCATCCTGCTCCTTCCGATCCACGATGACCAGGGCATGATGAACGATGAGACCAGCATCTCTCGCAGCTGTCACGGCTTTGAGCAGAGAACCGCCACTCGTAAGCACATCGTCCACGATCACCGCCCGATCGCCTGCTTTCACCACCCCCTCGATCAACTTCCCCAGCCCATGATCTTTGGGCTGCTTACGGACGACGAACGTTCTCCATTCCCGTTTTGGTGTTGCTCGATAGGCAAAATCTGAAATGGTCGCAGCAATCGAGATCGCGCCTATTTCGAGTCCTCCGATGCAATCGATCGACAAGTGATTGAGCTTCTGCCATGCCAGTTCTGCAACCAGCGCCCGAGCACTCGGCTGTGCCATCAATGCACGGCAATCGACATAGTATGGACTGGTGAGTCCTGAAGCCAATCGAAATCCTTTACGTGGATCCCATTGAAATGAATGAGTCGTATAGAAGGCTTCGATCAGATTATTCTTGAGCACGGAATTTCTTTACTTTCTAGAATGGCTGACTGATGCACTCTGCTGCAGGCACAGAGTCTCGTAAGCGGTCGTCACGAATGTGCCTATTTTAGACAGCTTCGTCGCCCAAAAAAAATCTCTTTGTCCTTGCTCATTACGATCATCCACCGACATTCGGCCTGAAGTTTGGTCACCTAATATATGGCGCGAAAGAGCGCTTCGTTGAAATACACGTATTTTGTTTTCGAAAAGTTAAATCCTACGTATAGTACAGGATATCGATGCCCATATCTCATCGACATTCTGACACTAGCACGATCCGCGCATTGCTGGGGGACAGTATGTAGGCGGCTGTTTGGGCGGAGGTGTGCGTTCAACCTCAGGAGGAGGTTGGGGTTGCTCCGGATCTGGCTTCTGACCCACCGGTGTGGGTTCAGGAGTCGCACAACCTGACCAAGATAAGAGCAGGGCGATGAGCAGCAGCGATCGAAACATACAGGAATTCATTGACGTTCGGTAGTGCGCGAACGGTGGTGATGCACTGTACACCACCTGCCCGAGCACGGTCCAGTCCCTTGGGGCACCAGCGTACCCACCAAGCGAGACGATACCAACGAACGACGACTTAGCGGAGCGTGCATGATACTCGATTCGACTCCCGATTATCGGCGAGTCAAACCAGCAGGACTATTTGCAACAATGCTCGTCTGCTGCTTGCCCATGACCGGATTCGGCCAGGAATCGCTGGTAAACGAGTCTCGGAGTTCATCCATAAACACGTCTCAGACCGCTCTCCGATATCCAGATTTTTCTGCAGTTGAGTTGACTGCCTCATCAACTACCAAACCGCTTGCATCGACTGAGTCGGCCAAATCCACCGAAAGGACATCCGTACGGCTGGCAGCGGATGACACAACGCCTGCGCCATCCGAATCGGTAAATCCAACCACGAAACAATCTGCACAACCAACCGAGGAACCGAACCAGCAAATACCCCAAACAGCCATCGTCAAAGGCTTTCTATTCAATGGCAACACAGTCGTGAGCAAGGAGGAGCTCGAAGCAATCACCAAACCATATGTCGGGCAGGAGCTCGATCTGCCATTGTTAGAGTCAGCAGCTCAAGCCGTGACTGATCACTATCGGAAAATGGGTTATACCCTCGCCCTGGCCTACGTGCCTCAGCAAGAGATCAAATTCGGCATGGTAGAGCTGGCCGTGCTCGAAGGTCGGATCGGCGACGTGACTGTCTCCGGAAACAAGTACTACTCGTCCTCGTTTATCAAGGGGCATTTTGCCCAAGCCATGGAAGAGAACGTCGCCCGAAACGAATCCTTGGAACGGGGCCTCCTGCTGTTGAACGAGTATCCGAGTCTAAAGACCTCCGCTACGCTGGAGCCTGGAAAATCAGCCGGCGCCACGGATGTGCATATCACCGCTGAAGACAAACGGCCGTTGAATTTCATGCTCGACATGAACAACTACGGCTTCAACACGATTTCACGCTATCGATTCGGCGCCGGAGTAGAAGCCGGCAATGTGCTCGTGGACGGCGGTACACTCACCCTCCGCGGCATCATGGGAAATGAGCCGAATCAGCTGCTCTACGGCCTGGGCAACTATAGTATGCCGATCGGTGTTCACGGCACCAAGCTTGTCATTGGCGGTTCTGACGGCAAGTTCGACGTCGGAAGCCAATTGGACTTCCTCCAAATTCACGGCCACATCACCACCGGCGATATCGCGGTTACCCATCCCTTTATTAAATCTCGGTTTCAAAACCTTCTTGGTGAATTCGGGTTCTCCGCAAAGCACAGCACACTCGAGCTGCTCGATACTTTAGTCGCCGACGATGCCATACGCTCTCTCAGACTCGGTGTGAACTGGGATCGCCTAGATCTCTTAGGTCGATGGTATGCCTCCGTCTACGGATTCCAGGGGTTGGGTGAGTTTCTGGGCGGTATGAGCGACAACTCGCCGCAGGCATCCCGTCGGGGTGCCGATGACCGTTTCACGAAAGCGACCATCGCCACCGGACGCATCCAGAGTCTAGGGCACGAGATGCTATTGGTGTTGAAAGCAAGCGGTCAGATCACTACAGGTCCGGTCGTCGTCATGGAGCAGATGCTTCTCGGTGGACCTGATTCTGTACGCGGCTATCAATTGGGAGAACGGTTTGTCGACGAAGGCTATACCCTGTCCGCCGAAACGCGCATTCCGTTTTTCCCATCCTTAATGCCGACTGCGCTCAAACAGACCCAAGGCGCGATCTTTATCGATTACGGAGCCGGCCTCCTGAGGAATCCGCAACCTGGTGAGCATCGCTCGACCAATATGACCGGAACCGGGGTGGGGCTTCAGACCCAATTGCCCTGGTACAGCACCAACATACGTCTTGATCTCGGCTTTCCCATCGGACCGAAACCGATCGGTGGGACAATCACGGGAGACCGCTCCCCTATATTATATTTCTCCATTGCGACGCGGTTCTAATGAGCCATGCCTATGGACATTTGCGAGGGCAAAACTGGGGGGACCGGCGAAAGAAATGCGGCGAACCGTGGCCATTCCTTGCGTAAGAATGATCACGAGCTATAGTTAATTGGCGGTTCTTACGTCGACGAGGAGAAGGTACTCAATGGGCTTAGGACAAAGGACAGCGATAGCCCAAGATATTGTCATCCGTCAAAGGTCGAGAGGGTGGCTCTCCCCCATGTTGACTATCGCCCTCGTTGCGCTCCAACTCTGGGTGTCGACTCTCGCTCTCGCCCTGCCAACGAACGGTCAGGTCGTCGCAGGTCAAGCCACAATCCAGCACACCTCACCAACTAGTCTAAGTATTCTGCAAAGTACCGACAAAGCGATTCTCAATTGGAACAGTTTCTCGATCGCCGCCAATGAAGCCGTGCGCTTCTATCAGCCCTCGATCTACTCGATTGCACTGAACCGTGTCCTTGGGATCGATCCGTCGGTGATTCTCGGCCAACTCCAAGCAAACGGTCGAATTTTCTTGATCAACCCCAACGGCATTCTGTTCGGAGCTGGTGCCCAGATCAACGTGGGCGGGTTACTGGCCACGACCCTTCAGATCAAAGACGGCGATTTCATGGCAGGTCGTTACCTGTTCGCACAAGATCCATTAAAGGGACTCAGGTCGGTTGTCAACAATGGCACTATCCACGTGTCAGACCATGGGTTTGTCTATCTCATCGCCCCCGGCGTGGCCAATGACGGAGTCATTCTGGCCAATCTGGGTTCAGTTCTTCTCGGCTCTGCTCAGAAAGCCACGATCGACCTCATGGGTGACGGTCTGATCAAATATGTGTTGAGCGACAAGGTGGCGAGCCAAGTTCTTGGTCCTGACGGCAAGCCATTGACTAGTGCCGTGTCAAACAGCGGGACGATCCAAGCCGACGGCGGCCACGTAATTCTCTCTGCGAGAGCCTCTGGTGACGTCTTCGAATCGGTCATTAATCAAAGCGGTATTATCCGCGCCAGGAGTCTCGTCAACCACGGCGGTGTCATTCTCCTCGAAGGCAGCGACCCCGTGCAGAATACAGGGGCACTTGGTTGGCAGCAGCATCTTGGAGAAGTGAAAAACGCTGACGGGCGGGTGATCAACACCGGCACGCTCGACGTCTCTGCTGCCGAACCTGGTGCGGCTCAGGGCGAAGTGACGCTAAGTGGTCAAATGGTCGGCGTCGCTGGCTCGATCCTCGCCCGTGGGGCTGACAACGCGAATGGAGGGAATGTTCTTGCGACCTCCAGCAAGGAGACCATCGTCGCCACCGGAGCCGTCATCGACACCTCGGGGGTGGGCAACTCAAGCGCTGGCAATACAGTCATCTGGTCGGACCAGAATACCGCCTTCCGCGGAACCATTCTTGCCAACGGCGGACAAACTGGCGGCAATGGTGGTCAGATCGAAGCTTCGGGTCACAACCTGCTGGAATTCACTGGCCAAATCAACGCGCTCGCCCCCCACGGAGTCACCGGTTCCGTCCTCCTCGATCCCACAAACATCACGGTAGCCAATGGCGGGACAGCCACGCTTCCTCAGGTTAGTTTGTTTGCCAATCCTGATTGCGTGCCAGGTGGCTGTACAATTGCGCCCGCCACAATCAACGGTGCGGCAGCGACCGTCAATCTCCAGGCAAACAATGATATTACCATCACGAACGCCATCGCGATGACCGGAGCCGGAATCGGGATCAATATGCGGGCCGGCCGGGATATCAACGTCAATGCAGGGGTGGCCACCAATAACGGCGCGATCTCGATGACCGCGAACGACTCAGGGGCTGGGGCAGGAAGATTGGCTGGCGACGGTAGCATTACCGGAGCAGGGGCGATTAACGCTGGTACCAGTACGGTCACCCTTACGATTGGCACGAATGCAGGTGGAGGGGGCGGAATCAACCTCACCGGCGCCGTCACAGGCACCAGCCTAGCGGTGGACAGCGCCAAAACCGTCTCCATCACGAACCCGGCGAACAATGTCGGCACGATCGCAGGCCGCACCACCGTCGCAGGTGAAGCCTTCTCTTACACGGACGCAAATGCACTGAACATTACTACCATCGGCGCTCTAACCGGCGTAAGCACGAACAACGGCCCGATTACCCTCACGACGACGAATGGGAACCTCACGGTCACTAATACAGCGGCGGCGGCGGATGTCAATGCGGGCACCAGTACCGTGGCATTGACAGTAGGTGGATCGAACACTTTGACTCTGAACGCCAATTCCAACGTCACCGGAACAGGCGGGATCACCTACACCGCTGACACCATGACGTTGTCAAACAGCAGCACGACCACCGCAACTGGTGCAATCGCTACCTTGCAACCGAACAGCGCGGGACGCGGGATCACTCTTGGAGCTAACGTTGGCGGGACGCTCAGTCTGACAAGTGCGAGACTCAATACCATCACCGCCGGCATACTTCGCGTAGGCAGCGTCACTAGCGGCAATATGGCCATTAGTGGGGCCATCGCTCCAGCCGGCACCACCACACTATCCCTCATCTCCGGTGGCACGATCACCCAAACGGCCGCCATCACAGAAACTAATCTGGCCGTCACGAGCGTCGGGGCCGTGACGTTGAATAACGCGGCAAATACGGTCAATACCCTCGCTGCGAATGTCACTGGTGCCGGTAATGCCATTTCCTATACCGGCCTTACGTCCGCTGCCGCGACTCCCCTCACCATCGGCACGGTCGACGGTATCAACGGCATCACAGCCGCTGGGAATGTTGCCGTCACGACAAACACCGCCCGTGCCCTTACAGTCGCCCAGCCCATCACCACGACGAACAACGGAACCGTCACACTGACCAACGCGGGAACGTTAGCTTTGAACGCGGATATCACAGCCGATGGGGCCGTCACCCAGAACGGCGCGGGGGCTGTGACCACCACAGGCACCCGAACCATCACCACCACCAATGATGCGGTGAGCATTCTCCAGCCCGTCACGCTGGGTGGCGATCTCACGATCACCAGTGGC